>JAYVXO010000192.1:0-4175 GCA_043785105.1 Fimbriiglobus sp. | reverse complement strand
GTTAGCCCGACGCGCGCGCGCGGGGGTAGACCGAACCCCTCGCTCGCGCGTCGGGCTAACAAGCAGATCGTGGTGAAAATGGATTTGTTGTGTGCGGGGCGTCGTTGCGGTCATTTCTAGGTCGGTCTTTATTCTCGTGCATTCGGAGCTTGTATCCGTGGATTCATACGTACTGAATACCCCCGAAGACGTGGCCGCGATGTTGACGCGGATCGGGGCGGGGTCGATCGACGAACTGTTTTCGCACATCCCGGCTCACGTTCGTTTCAACCGAATGCTCGACATCCCACCGGGGATGTCCGAGTTAGAGTTGCAACAACACATGCACGGGTTGGCGAGTCGCAACCAATCCGCCAGTGACGCGGTCTGCTTCTTGGGCGGCGGGGCATACGACCACTTCATCCCGAGTGTGGTCGATGCCATCGCAGGACGCTCCGAGTTTTATACATCGTACACACCCTACCAAGCCGAGGCTTCGCAAGGCACATTGCAGGTTGTGTATGAATACCAAACGTTGATGGCGCAACTATCGGGTATGGATGTTGCGAACGCCTCGTTGTATGAAGGCGGGTCGTCGGTTGCAGAAGCGGTGTTGATGGCGATGGGCATTACTGGTCGCACCGGGGAAGTATTGATTGCGGAAAGTGTCCATCCCGAATACCGGCAGACGTTGACGACGTATGTTGCGAATTTGAAATGTACTGTGCGGACGTTATCAACGCCCGATGGCTTTCTCAATCCCGATGATGTGGCGAAAGCGGTCAACGACAACACGATTGCGGTGATTGCGCAATCGCCGAACTTCTTCGGGCACCTGGAAGAGATGCACTCGATCGGCGAATCGGCCCGCAAAGCTGGGGCAATTTTCATCGCGGTGTTCGATCCGGTCAGCCTGGGGTTGCTCAAAACGCCCGGCGATTACGGGGCGGATATTGCCGTGGCGGAAGGGCAGGGGTTAGGCATTCCGCTCGGTTTCGGGGGGCCTTATCTGGGCATTTTGACCTGTCGCCAAGAGTACGTTCGCAAAATCCCCGGACGGCTCGTCGGTGAAACGACTGACCGCAACGGCAAGCGGTGTTGGGTGCTGACCCTGCAAACCCGCGAGCAACACATTCGCCGCGAAAAAGCGACGAGCAACATCTGCACAAACCAGGGGCTGTTCGCCCTGCGTGCCGCCGTGCATCTCACCGCGTTGGGGCCACAGGGGTTGAAGGAAACGGCGGAATTGTGTGTTCGCAAAGCGCATTATGCTGCGACACAACTCGCCAAGATTCCGGGCGTGTCGTTGGCATTTACGACACCATACTTCAAAGAATTTGCAATCAAGTTGCCGGGTGATGTGAACACAACATTGGCACAACTTCGTGAGCAAGGTTATCACGCCGGGCTACCCTTGGGGCGGTGGTATCCGCAATATCCATCGTGTATGACGGTGGCTGTCACGGAAAAACGAACTAAGGCCGAGATCGACGGGTTGGTTGCAACATTGAAGGCCCATGTATCGTAAATGCAAGCAGCACGACTGCAATCTGCATCACAGCATAACCATAACACCAGTGCCATGAATAATACGCAATCGACCGGATTGATCTTTGAACTCTCCAAATCGGGCCGCCGGTGCCATCGGTTGCCGCCGTGTGACGTGCCGTCCACAATGCCAATCGCCGAGTTGATCCCGGCGTCGCACCTCGCGCAGAAGCCACCGCCACTGCCCGAGTTGGCGGAGATTGATTTGATCCGGCACTTCAACAATTTGTCCACCCGCAACATGAGCATCGACACCAACTTTTACCCGTTGGGGTCCTGCACGATGAAGTACAACCCGAAGCGGCACGAACGCTTCGGCTCTTTTCCGGGGTTTGCGAACTTGCACCCGCTCCAGGATGATTCCACCATCCAGGGTATGTTGCAATTGCTCTACGAAATGCAGCGATATTTGTCGGAAATCTCCGGATTGCCGGCCGTGTCGCTTCAGCCGGCGGCGGGGGCGCAAGGGGAGTTGACCGCACTGTTCGTTGCCGCCGCGTACTTCCGCGACAAGGGGGAAACTCACCGCCGCAAGGTGCTGGTTCCGGATAGTGCGCACGGCACAAACCCCGCGTCGGCGGCACTGGCGGGGTTTGATGCGGTCACGGTGAAGAGTGGGGCGAACGGGCTGGTCGATCTCGACGACTTGAAGTCGAAACTCGGCGATGACACCGCCGTGTTCATGATTACTAACCCGAACACACTTGGGCTGTTTGAAACGCAGATCCAGACCATCACGGATTTGTTACATAGCAAAGGTGCATTGGTGTATCTCGATGGCGCGAACATGAACGCCATTCTTGGCATCACCCGCCCCGGTGATTTCGGTGCGGACATGCAGCATTACAACGTACATAAAACATTCACCGGCCCGCACGGTGGTGGCGGACCGGGTAGCGGGCCGATTGCGGTGCGCGATTTCCTCGCCCCGTACTTACCGGCACCGATCGTCGTGAAAGAGAACGATCGCTACCGATTGAACTACGACATGCCGCAATCCATTGGGCGCGTGCGGAGCTTCTTCGGCACCATTGGCATTTTGTTCCGTGGGTATTGTTATATCCGCACGTTGGGGCCGGACGGCTTGAAAGCAGTCAGCGAACACGCGGTGTTGAACGCTAACTACTTGCTGGCACTGATTAAAGACGGGTATGAAATACCGCACGGCGATCGGTGTATGCACGAGTTTGTCGCCAGTGCCCGCAAGATGCTACGTGAGAAAAAGATTCGCGCAATGGACATTTGCAAACGGCTACTCGACTACGGCTACCACGCCCCGACCGTGTACTTCCCGATGGTCGTGTCCGAAGCCCTGATGATGGAGCCGACCGAGACCGAGAGCAAAGAAACGCTCGATGCGTTCGCGGACGTGTTGTTGAAGATCAAGGACGAAGACCCCGAAATGCTTCGTCACGCCCCCCATAACCACATCATCAGCCGCCCCGACGAAGTGAAGGCGGCGAAGGAGCCAATCCTGCGGTGGTCCCCGGCGTAGTCACCACGTCGGCGCTTGCAAGACTTGCTTCAATTGGTCGAAGCCGGGTTTGACCGGCGCTTCGGGTTGGACCACTGGGCCTTTGGGGTCCGTGAGTCGATTCACGGTCAGGTAGATGTTGTAGAGAACCACCCAGTACGCCACCGTCAGGGCGGGAAGCGCCAGAATCACGATTGCGGAAATGGCCTTGAACACCAGGTGCAAAATTCCGTTGACGCGGACAATGCTTTGATCGTAGGGACCGTCATCGGCGCGGGGGATGCTCGTCAAACCGTTTGCCAGCAACATGACGAACGAGGCGAGGACGATCAAAACCAACCACACGAACCGGGCGGTACTGTAGTACCCGACTCGTTTCACCGCGACCGGCGAGATCACCATCCCGAACAGGCTTCGCGGGTACCGTAAGAACAGCAACTCCAATGCACCGCCCAACGCCGCAGCGATGGCGATCAATCCGGAGAAGCCGAAGTAAATCGTGCCGACGGCTCCCAGGTAAATCAACACGCCATACGTAGCAACTGTGATGCTTTCCGGCGTCGAAACCGCACCGGCGGTGTTCCGGCTGAACCGATACCCCAACGCGCGCAAGCCGCCCGTGAACGTGAACATCGAGATCAAAAACAAGAACGGAATCCAGTTCATGTCTCGATCCGGCAACGTCACGAACTTGCCGTGAACTTTATAGAGCAAGTCCTCGGACCAAATCGCCAGTGCCACGGCCAACGACAAATACCAGATCGCGGACGCCGACAGTAGGATCAAAATCCCCCGCCGCGCGTTTTGAATGTCATCCGAAAGGACCGGATAAACCAGCCACATAAAATCGCCTCGCGTCAGCCGTGTCGAAGTCTTGGTGTTATCACTTGTTACGTCCTAGCAACTGGATTGTAGCTCACGGCACGTGAGACACCTATCTTGCGAGAGCAGAAACCGCCGATCCACGAAAAAACCGCCTACAGTACAACCCCGACAATGGTCGGAAATACCATCCGGAATTTAGACAGGATTTACAGGATTGAACAGGATTAGGAGTTACGCAGTGGCAGCATTGGTGCAGGTTTTGTAGGCCCGACACGCCAGCTTTGAAGTTGCGCGTTCTGTGGGACTCGGATTGCTTGTGCCTTCGTAACAAGCGAGATTTCTGTCGGTC
>JAYVXO010000191.1:0-13198 GCA_043785105.1 Fimbriiglobus sp. | reverse complement strand
GTTGGAACAAGAAGCCGGAGAACTATATCGCCATGTTGCATTTCGCTCTCGGAGTTATCGCTTATCAAGCTTCCGGGTTATTCGGATAGGCTCTAAGTTCGTCGCGCTGTCGAAACAGTTCCAGGCGATGGCGAAGCAGTTCCACTTGTTGCCCGCCGAGCGGCAACGCCGCAAGGTGTCGTTCGACCAACCCAAGGACGGCGACGGGGTTGAGTTCTAATGCCGAACATGACCTCCAGCCGACCGCCGACCCCAAGCCGCAAGCCCGCGTACCGGGGCAGTTCGTCGGCCCGTGGCTACGGGTCGGAGCACGAGCGGATCCGCAAAGCGTTGCTCGCTGAGGAACCGCTGTGCGGGTTCTGTGGCCGCGAGTGGTCCACCGATCTTCACCACCTCGACGGCAACAACCGGAACACCGACCGCGCGAATCTGTTGATGGTTTGCGGTCGGTGCCACGATCAACACCACGCCCGCAACAAGACCTAAATGGGGCGTGAACACACTCCCACTTTCCCGCCGCGTTCCCGACGAATTCGTTCGCACCAAATCAGACATTGCCGCCGTCAACGCCGGGTGCTGGTTCGACGACGACGCGGCGGATCGAGTCGTTCGGTTCGTCGAAACCTTCGTCGTGCCGACACGCGGGTTCGGTGCCGACAAGCCCGTGAAGTTGTTGGACTGGCAGCGCGACGACTTGCGGGTTCTGTTCGGCTGGAAGCGGGCGGACGGATGGCGGCGGTTCCGTTCGGGGTGCGAGTTCATCCCCCGTCAGAACGGCAAGTCGTTTCTCGCCACGTGCATCGCTTTGTACATGCTGGTGGGAGACCGCGAGAAGGGCGCCTACTGCGTCATCTCCGCCGTGACGGGCGAACAGACCAAGGTTGTGTTCGACGAAGTGGCGAACTCCGTCGAGCAATCCAAGAAGCTCAAGGCCATTCTCAGAGTCGTCCCGCATCAACGCGAGATTCGCTACGCCAAAACCAATTCGCGGTTGAAGGGTTTGAGCAACGAAGGGTGGGGCAAGCTCGGCAACCCGCCACACTGCGCCGTGATGGATGAGTTCTGTTTCTGGAAGAACTACAAGCCTTACGAAGCCCTCAAGACGGGAATGGATTCCCGACGCCAGCCGCTGTTGCTGGCCATCTCGACCAGCGGCCACGATCGAACCAGCGTTGGGTACGAGATGTGGAGCTACGCCGAATCGGTGTTGTCCGGTGCGGTGGTGGACATCTCGTTTTTCCCGCGTGTCTACTCCGCTCCGGTCGAATTGCCGATCGACGATCCGGAAACCTGGAAGCTGGCGAACCCGTCTCTGGGCGTCACGGTGCGCGAAGAGGAAACCGCGAACTGGGCGGCCAGGGCGAAGCGGTCGAAGACCGAGGAACTTCAGTTCCGCCAGTACCGGCTCAACCAATGGGTGACATCGGTGAACCAGTTCTTGGACCTGGACAAGTTCCACGCCTGCGCCGTCGCGGGGGAACTGTGGCCCGACTTGACCGGGCTGGAAACGTGGGTGGGCATCGACCTGTCTCAGACGCGAGACCTGACGGCGGTCGTTTCGATCACGCCGTTCCGGGGACGTTACTGGTTGGAACACCACTCGTTTTGTTGCCGCAAGAAAGTCGAAGAACGCGAAGCGCAGAACTTGGTTCGGTACACGCTGTTCGAGGCCGAAGGGACGTTGACCGTTCACGACGGGAACATCATCGACTTCGACGACATGCGGGCGTACATGAAGGCGTTGGCCGAACGGCGGACCGTGAAGGTGTTCGCCTTCGACCCGCGTGAGGCGTCCGATTCCATTCTGATTCTGAAGGCCGAAGGCTACGCCGCCGAACAGTACCCGCCGGGCGGGTTGTACTTTGACACGCCGATGAAGCGGCTCGAATCGTGGGTCAACGACGGCAAGCTGGCACACCGTGGCGATTCGATGATCCTGTGGCAGGCGCAGAACTTGGAGTCTCGCAAGGACTACCGCGAGATGATGACGCCGAAGAAGCCGGACAACAACGACGCGGCGAAGATCGACCTCATGTACGCGGCGTTGGTTGCCATCGGCAAGGTCATCACCGGCGAGGCGCAAAACCACGCCGACACCATCACCGGGGCGTGTCCGGCGTTCGTCGTCCTCTGACCTAAATGGGGGCATGATCGACCGCATCAAGCAGTGGGCGAAACGCCGCGCCCTGAACTGGTTTCGGCCTCCGAACTCGCCGCCGGCGTTCTACGGGCCGTATGCACCCGGTGCCGTCCATACGCCCGAACGGGCGATGACGCTCAGCCCGTTCTATTGCGGCGTGCGGCTCTATCAAACGACCCTCGGCAGCCTGCCACTCGTGACCTACCGCAAGACGGACACCGGGCGGGAACGGGCCGATGATGTCGGCCCGTTCTACTTACTCCACGCCCGCCCGAACCCGGCGATGTCGCGGGCCGTGTTCTGGGAACTGTGCGCCAAGTCGATGTTCCTCGACGGGGAATTTTTCTGTCACGTCCGCAAGAACGACAACGGCGACTTGATCGGCCTCTACCCGATCCACCAAAGCCGGGTGATGCGCGTGGCCGTGGATGAGAACTGGAACAAGGCGTACTTGGTGAGGGAGGAATCCGGGCAAGCGGTCTACCTCGATCACGAGATGATCCACCTGTTCAACTTCTCGTTCGACGGCATCCGGGACGTGCGACTGTTGGAGTTCGCGGCAGAGTCGCTCGGCTTGCACCGGCAAGTGTTGGAATCGGCAACGGCCTGCTACGGCAACGCGGTTCGACCGTCGGGCTATCTGAAGTACCCCGGCAAACTGAACACGGCGGCCATCAAGGAAATCAAAGACTTCTTCGCGTCGGAATATGCGGGGACGAACAACACCGGGAAGGTGCCCGTCGTCGGCGAGAACGGCGAGTTCATTCCGTTCCCGACGACGAACGCCGACGACGCCCGGATCATCGAAGCCCTGGGTGCCAGTGTGGACGACATCGCCCGCTGGTTGGGGATTTCGCCGTTGCTGCTCTACAACTTGGCACGCGGCACGTTCTCGAATCTGGGCGCGGAGAACACCGCGTTCTACCAACGCACAATCCGCCCGCTTCTGGACAAGATCGAACTGGAACTCAACCACAAGATTTTCGGCGAAGGGTCGGAGTTTTATTGCGAGTTCTTGACCGAAGCCATCTTGCGGGGCGACCCGTTGCAGCAAGCGCAGGTCTGGCACCTGGGGATCACCGACGGCTACTACCTGCGGTCCGAACCGCGTGAGTGGATGAACCTGCCGCCGGTCGAAGGTCTCGACGTTCCTCTTTACCCTCAGAACATGGCACCGACACCCGCGCCGGGAACCGCTCTCAATGATCCGATTGCCACACCTGCGATCGTCGCCTGACCTGCACCCGATGGTGCGGGCGTTCGCGTTCGCGCCGGAACTCCGGGACGAACGCCGGTTGTGCTTTTACGCCGCTGTCTTCAACGCGCCCGCCATTGTGACGGAGTTTGGCGAGACGTTCCGCGAAGTCATCAAGCCGGGTGCGTTCACCAGGGCCTTGTTGGAGAACTCCGGGATCTACGCTTGCGTCGAACACGACCCGGCCCGGACGTTCGCCACGCGGGACACCGGGTTGTTGTTGCAGCAAGACGCACGCGGTCTGTTCGCCTCGGTCTACCTGCCGGAAACGCCGATCGGCAACCAAGTGTTGGCCGACGTGAAGGAAGGGAAGTACCGGGGCGCGTCGTTCAAGTTCTTCACCTGGGAAGAAGCCGTAAGGCCGGGAAGCCCGAAGACGGTCGAAGTGATCTCCGCCGACCTCCGGGAAGTCTGCCTCACGGCATCGCCGGTTTATTCGGCCACGGTCGTCAGCGTGCGAAGTCGAACGCCGATCGACCGCGACCGCCGGGTTCGGCTGTTGAAGCTTCGGACCTAAATAGGGCAAAGTCCTCCACCCATCGGAACCATTCATGGCCGCTACCCGCAACCCTCGTTTCCGTTCCGCCACGCCCGCCGAAACCGGCGCGGCTCACGAACGCAACACCGTTCCTCCGGCCCGCACGTCGTTGGAGATCGCAACCCAACGCGCTACACTGATCGCCGAAGCGGAACAGCTTCAAGCCCGGACCCGGTCCGCCACGGCACCACTGACGGCGGACGAAGAAACCAAACTCGATTCGCTCATCACCCAAGCCGAATCGCTCGACGGCGATTTGAAGAACGCCCGGCGTGACGAACGGATTGCCGCGCAACGCAACTCCCTCAACCAGCCGTCCCGGCCCGCGCCCGCCCCGCCGTCGGCGACTGTCCCCGCGCAAGCGCGAAGCCGTGACGATTCCGAATTGGAATCCATGCGGCTGTGGTTGAACTCGTTTACCGCTGACGGCGATCGCGGCCCGGACGCCAGCTACCGCGCTCAGCAAGGTGGCTTCTCAATCGGTCAAAACTCAGCCCGGATTCCGTGCGATTACAACGGCACACTGAACCGGATGAAGCGACGTGCATTGTCGAAGGGCGGCGTTGGTGCGGGCAAAGAATTGATCCCGAACACCTACTCCGGGAAGGTGACGGAGTACCTCAGCTACTTCTCCCCGCTGTTGACGCTGGTCGATTCCGAAACGACCAACGACGGCAACGACCGGGACTACTTCGTGATCGACGACACGTCGCTTGTCAGCAACTACATCACCGCGAGTGCGGGCACCGAACTCAACCCGACCATCCCGGACAACGACCTCACGACCGCGTCCAAGCGGATCAAGTGCCAAGACATCACCAGCGGGTACCACAAGATCACGCAACAGGCGTTGCGTGATTCGGCCATCACGTTGACCGACAAGGTGACGAAGGCGATCGGCAACAGCCACGCACGGTGCATGGAGCGGGATGTCATTCTCGGCACCGGGGTGAACCAACCCGAAGGGCTAATCACCTCATCGAACATTTTCGGTGCCGCCGTCGCCGACCTCACGCCCGACGTGATCGAAGACATGTACTTCAGCATTCCGATTCAATACCGCAGCGGGTGCATTTGGCTGATGAGCGATAGCGCGATGGCCCGCGCCAAGAAGAAATTGAAGGACACGGTCGGGCGTACCCTGTTCGACAAGACGCTGGAAGACGGGGCCGAAGTGTACACGTTGCACGGGCGGCCCGTTTATGTCAGCAACTACATGCCCGCTTACGGAGCCAACGCGAAGCCAATCCTGTTCTTCAACCCGATGTTCTACATGCTCCGCTTGGTGCAAGGGCAGACACTCGACGTGCTGCGTGAGAAGTTCTACCCGCACCTGGCTTACGCCGGCGGCATGGCCTTCGGCGGCGCGTGGCTGGGGCCAGCGACGGCGACGAAGTACCTTCAACTCACCGCAACCCCGACGCCATAACCATGCGCCGCGAACCCGTCGAAATCATCACCGCGCCGTCAGCCGAACCGATCACGGTTGCGAAGCTGAAGGCGCGGTTGCGGCTGAACTCACCCGACGAAGATGCTGAAGTCGCCGAGTTCATCAAGTCGGCCCGCGAACTGTTTGAAGAGACGACGGGGCGGGCGATTCTGCCGACGACGTTCCACCAATACGCCGACGCATTCCCGGTCAAGTTGCAACGCGGCAAGGTGCTGTCCGTCAGTTCGGTGACCTATTACGACACCACGGAGACGCTCCAGACCCTGAACGGGTGGACGCTCGATAACGTCGATTTGGTGGCGTCGATCTACCTGCCCGAATCCAACTACCCGGCGGTCAGTATCAAGCGGCATCGGCCCATCGTGGTGGACTTCATCGCCGGTTGGCCGAACGTGGCGGCGGTCCCGCAAAACGTCAAAGAGGCCGTGACGTTGTTGGCGGCGTACTACTACGCGAACCGTGAAGCGTTCGACGAAGACAATCTCCAAGAAATCCCGCTCGGCTGGTGTGCTATCTGCGATCTTTACAACACTGGCCTCAAGTGGGGGGCGTGATGCAATCCGCCGGTGACTATTCCGACCATTGCCAACTTCTGAAACGCACGCTCACCAAAGACCCGGCGACGGGGCAAGACGTGGAGGCGTTCCCCGCCAACGGCTACTTGTGGTGTGCCGTGGAGATCAACTCCGCACGGCGGCAAGAAAGTTTGGGCGCGTCCCAAACCGGCGTCGCGGCCACGATCCGCATTCGCAATTACGTGACTGTCTCGGCACTCGACCGGCTCTACCTCGCGGAGTGGGGCGAAACGTGGATCCTCGAAACCATCCGCCGGGGTGACAACGAACTCATCGCCGAGGCGCACCGCTTCGATGACTTGGTGATCTGATGGCCGTCAAAGTCGAGATGGAATTCAAAGTCGATCCGTTCCGCGAACTCGACCGGCTCAAGGCCGGACTCAAGAACAAGATCATCCGCATCGCCATCAACAAGGCGGCGGCGCCCGTCAAGGCGGCGGTCATCAGCTTCGCGCCATTGGGCAAGGGGCCGCTCAAGAAGTCGATCCGCATCAAGGTCAAGCACTACCGGGACCGGGGCGTCTGGGTGGCGATCGTCGGACCGGGTTCGAGCTTCAAACGGGTCGGCAAGAAGTTCAGCCGTGGCAAACGCAAAGGTCAAAAGCGAATCATTCAGCCGTCCCGCTATGCGTCCCAAGTGGACGGCGGCACGACCCGCGCCAAAGCGACTCCCTTTCGTCGGCCCGCGTTGCAAGCCGCCGGGCCGCAGTACGTCCGCGTCATGATGGACTCGCTCCGCGAGCAAGTCGCCGCCCTGCTGCCGTCCTAAATGGGGGCAAACACGCACGGAGTTTTCAGGTAAGTCAGTCATCGGATTTGGTGCCAAGGTGGAACGCGCCGCGCCCAACGTGGCGGTGCCGACGGTGTGGACGCTGGTCAACGACTTCACGATGATCGGCGTTCCCAGCGGCGAAGTCTCGACGGTCGAAGACACCCCGCTCAGCGGGGCCGATGCGTGGAAGACGTTCACCGCCGGGTTGATCGACGGCGGCAACCTGACGTTCGAGTTCAACTACTCGGCGGCGGAGTTCGCCGCACTGAACACGCTCAAGAACGCACGCGGCAAGCCGTGGTGGAAGCTCAGTTCACCGCCCCACCAGTCGCCGGTTGTCACCCAGACGTTCATCTTTGAAGCGATCATCACCAAGGTCGATCTCGGGACGTTCGAGAAAGAGAAGCCGACCACCGTCAAAGTCGAAGCCAAAGTCACCGGCCCCATCACCGTCGCACCGTAACCTGAGAACCCATGCTCAAGAACCGCATCCAAGCCAAGTCGGCCCTCAAGACCAAACTCGTGCCGTTCACCGTGCCGAGTTGGGACGAGACCGTTCACCTGAAGCCGCTCACGGCGGGCGAACTGTCCGACCTCCTCGACGAGGCGCAGAAGGATTCCCACACCGCCGACTTGCGGATGGTCTCCATCAGCGTGCGGGACGAATCCGGCACCGCCCTGTTCGGCGTTGCGGAAGTCCGCGACCTGGAACCCGTCGGCTACGGCCAGATGCTCCGCCGATGCACTGAAATCAACGGCCTCGGCAAGGACTCGCGTGACGAAAAAAAAGCCGACTCCGAGCCAACCCCCACCTGCTGACCCTGTTCCGGCTGTCGCTCGCGTGGGGCGAGCCGGTGCGGACAATACGCGACCAACTCACGGCGGACGAGATCGGCGACTACGAAGCCTTCTACACGGTCGAACCGTGGGGCGGCGTACCCGACGACCTTCGCGCCGCGTTGATCGCGTTCCGCGTTTGTACGGCACTGGGTGCCAAGGGTTCCTTCGGTGACTTCGTGCCGAGTTGGGAACCCAAGCCGGTGTTGAGTTTCGCGGACGGGGCGGCGGTCTTCGCAGCCTGGGCCACGGCGCACAACAGGAGCCACACGGCATGAGCAGTTCGATCGGCAAGGCGGCGTTGACCCTCACGACGAACGCGACCGGGCTGTACGGCGGTCTCGACGGCGCGAGCGGGAAAATCCGCTCGTGGGCGAACGGCCTGAAGGGGATCATCGGCGGCGGGCTGAAGGCGGCGGCGATCGGCGGCATTGCCGGCGTGAGTGCCGGTCTCGCCAGTAGCGGCCTGGCCAGCATCGGCGGTTTCGTCGGCAAGGCGTTCGACCGCCTGCCGGAAATCGCCAAGATCGCGTCAACGGCTCAGGCGTTCGGGCTGTCCGGGGAGAAGTTCTCCGGGATGGCGGGCTTGGCGAAAGCCGCCGGGTCGGACATCCGCGACTTCACCGAAGCCCTGTCCACGATGTCCGGCAGGGCCGATGAAGCCACGTCCGGCGGGCAAGTCGCGGCCCAAATGTTCTCCAAGCTCGGCCTCAGCGCCACGGAGTTCAAGCAGCTCAAAATCGACGACCAGTTTTACGGCATCATGAAGGCCATCAACGCGGTCCAGAACCCCGCTGAACAAGTCCAGATGTTGTTCCGGGCGTTCGGCGAAGACTCCGGCAAGAACCTGATTTCTCTGCTCGGCAAGTCCGACCAAGAGTTGCGGAAAATGTCTGCCGGGTTCGCCATGAGCGCGGAGGACATCGCCCGCGCCGAACTCGCCTCCCAATCCCTGTCGTCGGCCAACGCCGCGATGAGCCGGGGCTACGACGCGGTGTTGATCTCGATGACGCCGGTGTTCCAGTACGCCGCCGACGCAATCCCCGGTGCCGTCCAAGCCCTCCAACCCGTCTTCCAAGGTTTGCGTTCGGTCGTCGTCCCGGTGTTCCGCGCCTTGGCGGTTTCGGCGGGCTACTTCTGGGACACCCTCAAGGCCGGGTGGGGCGGGCTGGAAATCATTCTGGGCGGGATGCTCATCGGCTTCGGGCTGATCGTCGAGCAACTCAAGCACGTCATCGGGTTGGCCGAGAACTTGCCGGACAGCATCAAGCCCGCCTGGGTCAAGGATCTAAAAGGCGATGTCGAACTTTGGAGCAAGTCCCTGCAAGACGCTGGCAAGGAGACCATCAAAACGGGCGTGGGGCGGTTCCAGAATTTCGGCCAGTCCGCAACGGATGCAAGGGCGTTTTTCGACGCACAAGAAGCCAAGCGGGAAGGGGCCGTCGCCAAGCGGGCGAAAGAGATCAGCAAGGACTCGCTCGGCGGCGCGACGGCGAAGGCCCAAGGGTACGTCGGCAACGCGGCGGCGATCCTGGGATCGACCGAGGACAACGCCATCCGCGCCCGGTTCGCCAACGACCAACTCGCCAAGACCGACGTGCCGAAGCAACAACTCGACGCCCAGCGCGCCGCCGTCGCCGTCCTAAATGTCATCAAGGATCGCGTGAGCAACCTCCTGCCGTTCAAGGTGCTGTGACCCATGCCCGGCGTCGTCAAGTACACCGAGATTTCCCGCAAGGGCGGCCGCGACGAGAGCGGCCACCGCACCTACGAGCGGGCCTTCCTCGTCGAGACCGACACCAAGGCCGTCGGCCCGATCCAAGTCGCGGCGGCGGTCCCGATTCCGTGGGGCATGTACTACGACTGCGGCGGCGGCGAGGTCGATTTCCTGGCGCGGTGCAAGCGGCAGGAGGCGGCGCAAATCCTGAGTCAACCGTACCTCTGGAACTACACGGTCGGGTACGACTCGAAGCCCTACGGCACCGGCCAGACCGCGCTCACCGGCGGGTCCGGCGGCACGATCCCGACGCCGTCGCAGCCCCAAAACCAGGCCGACACCCAGCCGGACTTGCGGACGTGGCTGCTCAAGAAATCGACGCGCAAGATTCAGATGGCGTTGACGCGGGACTACGCGGCCACCGACGTGCTGGCGTCGAACCGGCAGCCGTTCGACCCGCCCGTCATGAAGACGGTGTCGATTCCCGTCCTCACGATCACGGCGTACAAGGACGCCGCCTGGGACGTGCTCGGCAAGTCGGTTTTTTACAACGACTCCGTCAACGACGCGGCGTACCTGGGGTTCGCGGCCAACAAGGTGAAGTGTACCGACTACACCTACGACCTCATCTTCGAGCACAACGCCTACTACTGGAAAATCGACGTGGTCTTGGAGTTGGCCACGGACCGCATCATCGACTGGGACACGCGGGTGCTCGACGCCGGAACCTACGAGCGGCAATCGGCCGTCAAGCCCAACGAGCCGATCCTCGACGCGATGGGCAACCCGGTGCAATCGCCCTACCCGCTTAACGGCGCGGGGTTGAAGCTGCCGTTCTCCAGCGCGTTCGTCTACAAGCTGTTCAAGGACTGCATCCCGCGTAACTTCTCGGGGTTAATCTAATGGCCGGGTACGTCCTCTCCGAGCAAACCGCCGAGCAACTCCGCGATCTGCTTAACACCGATTCCGACCCCGGCACGACGGGCAACACGAGCGGCGCCATGCGGTTCGTCGGGTTCGTGTTGATCGGCACCGGCACCTTGAACGGGACCGTCCAGCAGTACAACGCGGTCGATGCCGCGTGGCAAAGCTTCGCCGCGTGGCAAAGCTTCGCCGCGTGCAAGGCGACCGACGTGAACGGCGGCGGGCTGAAAGTGGGGAAAAGATACTTGGCCGTGCGGACCGGCAACGACGCGACCGACAACCCGCAGATGATCGCCATCAGCCCGCCGATCAAAACCATCGACGTGGTCACCAGTGTGGCCTGCGTGAGCGGATCGGTGACCGGCATCAAAACCACAATCTACGTGCTGGACCTATGAGCACCGCCACGGAAACGCCGTTCGATCTTGGGCCGTGCGAGTGCTGCAGCGGCGAACCGACAGACGGCTGTTGCCACTGGTGCCCAGTCCAGAGCCTCTGTGTCACTTTTCAAGCGGCATCCCCAAACGTGTGGAACTCGTTTGGCCCGGTGGCGCCCATTAGCAAAACCGTACCGATCGTACCGGCCGAGATCTCTTTGTGTGCCACCGGCCCTGATTACCACATCGCAAGATATGTTGCGCAGTTCGGTCCCGACAGCGACCCGAACTACGGACTGGTTTTGGACATGGGTGCTGGACCGGACGGATTCGGAGTGTGCATATTCCAATCGAGAATAAACGTGTTTTGCACGGGACCAGGAAGTACGTATCAAGCGGCGCAATACGGCTACACCAATGTACCACTCGGCCTCATATCACGTTGTGTCCCGTTCACGTTCACGTCGATTTGCTCTAATTACACTGACGGCGTTAACATCGGCAATCCCGCTAGTCAACCAGATTTGACCGTCACCGTTACCGCAGGGCCTTGCGGCTCGACGCCACAATCAGCACCAATGGCGATGGCGTCGAACGTCTCGGTGCCGTGCCGGTTCATGGGTGAAGCGATCACGTCGAGTGAAGCCAATCGCATCGGGCTTTCCACCGTCCGCGAATGGAAGCCGTGCGCGAAAGGCCACGGCCAAAAGGGCCACGTCTGCGGATGCCAACCGTGGCCCAACGGCGGTTGCGATTATTGCCCAGACTACCAACCGGCGGACCCGGACGGCGGTGGTTCGGATGTGTCCTAGATAGTGTCATGCCCGAACAAGATGTAGCGATTGACAAGACTTTGCTGGCCGAAGAGATTCGCCAATACCAGGGCACAACGGTGTGTTCCGAACGGCTGTGTCAAATGCTGAGCGTCATCGCGTCGGCGGTCTGGAAGCAACGGCAGTACACCTTTGAACGCGACGACTTCATTTCTGAATTCGTGCTGGCCTGCTTGGACCGGGTGCTGGCCAAAGTCAACCCGGATCGCGGCCCGTTCAGCTACCTGATTCAGGCGGCACATTATCGCGGCAACGACTTGGTGAAGAAGCAAGCCCGGTACGCCAACCACTTGGCGGCGTACCGCGTTGATCGCCTAAATGTGTTGCGAACACAGTCCGAAACCGAACCCGATGCAAACTCTACTCCATGTCCTGACCCTGGAAGCGTTGAAGGGAAAGCGGACGTACCTGTCCGCAGCCGTGCTAGTCGCACTGGCCGTGCTCGAAGCGACCAACGGAAACACGGCCCGCAGCGCGGAACTGATCGCGGCGGCACTGGCCGCAATCGGAATTCACGGGGCGGCAAAGAGCCAAAGCCCAAACCCAAGCGACGGCGTAGCCAGTAGCGTTGCTGGCCTAACAGCCGCGATCATGGTCTTCGGCAGCGTGGCGATGGCCAGCGATCCCGTGCCCCGGATCCCCACCGGCCCGAACGTTCCCCCGCCCGGTCAAGTCCTGCGATCCCCGGACGAAGCGCCGATGCCGCGAGCCGTCGAACAGCCCGCGCCAATCTATCGGGTGCCCAAGCCGGATTTGACGAAGGCCGTCGGCGTACTCGGCTTGGCCGAGTCCCGCGACTGGGGACACAAGACCCTCAATCTGATCGACGCTCAGAGGGTCACGAAGGGCAAGGGTGCGCGTGTGGCCGTCCTCGACACGGGTGCCGATCTGAATCACCCCGACATCAAGGCGCGAATCGTTGCAAGCAAGGACTTCACCGGCTCCCGATTTGGTGCGGTCGATGTCCACGGCCACGGCACCCACTGCGCTGGGATCATCGGCGCGTCCGGTGCCATGATCGGTGTCGCGCCCGAATGTGAGTTGATTGTAGGAAAAGTTCTCGGCGACAACGGCAGCGGCGACGGCGCGCAAATCGCGGCCGGGATTCGGTGGGCGGTCGAGCAACGCGCTCATGTGATTTCGATGTCACTCGGCGCCCAAGGAAACGATTCTCGGATTGAAGAAGCGATTCGAGAAGCACAGGCGGCGGGCGTGACTGTGGTCGTTGCGTCGGGCAACGACGGCCCATCCGAAGGGTCCGTCGATTGGCCGGGGGCGTTGGGCAACATCGTCACCGTCGCGGCGGTCGGTCGCGTGAACGGGGACGCCACGCGAATTGGGATTGCCAACTTCAGTAGCCGTGGGAAGGCGGTCGTCGTCGCCGCTCCGGGCGTTGACGTTCTGAGTCTCGCGCCGGGCGGTCAGTACGTTCCGATGTCCGGCACGTCGATGGCCACGCCGTATGTCGCGGGCGTGCTGGCGTTGGACGTCGCCGCTCGACTCGACGCCGGGTTGCCGCCGCGTTCGCCGAAAGAAGTGTTGGCGGCGATCGGTCGCACCGCTCGAAATCTTCCACCCACTGCCCGCGACACCGCGAGCGGCTTCGGGCTGGTAGATGTCCTGAAGCTCTTCGCCGATCGTCCCGTTGTCACGCCACCAACGGAACGGTTCTCCGTCACGCTGAGAGACCATACGGTAAAGAATCATGCGGCGAGCCTAGGATTTTGAGCGTTTGAGGCACCGCCTGAACCGGGGGTCGTACTCCTATTTGTCAGCCGTC
>JAYVXO010000190.1:0-13397 GCA_043785105.1 Fimbriiglobus sp. | reverse complement strand
TGACCGCGAAGTGGCAGATCGTCCAGGATGCCGTCCGCGCGTACCGAACGACTCCGCGATACCGCCTTCAAAATGCCGCGACTGCGTAACTCCTACATCTGTGACGTGCTTCCCCCGATTCTCCCTGAAAAACTGGCCAAGTAGCGAGTAGCCGATCTCGATCCCCGCGTGAGATAGTGCCCACTGATATTCATGCAGTTGGAACAGCGTCAGGTAGGCCGCCTTCACTAATGTCACCATTGCGGTTAGCCGATAGTCGCGTTCGACCACGATGATCCAGTTCTTATTTAGCAACGATTGCATCTCGTCTTGGCTTTTCTTGAACACGAAGACCTTTCTGTTGCCGTCTTCTGCCCTTTGCATAATGACGCGAGAGTGCTTCGAGTCCTTTCCCCCACGATCGGTGTAATACTCGACTTCTTCCCCCTCGACTTCCAACCGTGGCTTTAACTCCTTCTGCAGTTGTTCGTTGAGGATGACCTCATCTGGGCGTTTACCCGTAACTTCCAGGAAAGTCCCGAAGTCTGCCTCCGCAATAGACCCATAGAAATTGTCCACATCGGCACGCTGCGTGACCCTCGTGCGTTGGCAATTCGCATATGATTCTGGAATAATGTGGCCCATGCAAAGCCGAACGACCTCATCTTTGAGCATGAAAGGACAGTAGAAGTGGTCGAACGTGGTGCCGTTCTTTTTGAGATATGACGCTTGAAGGCGTGGCAGGTCTTCCGCAACGTCATTGGGGATGAGCAGCGACTTATGTTTCGACTTGTGCTTGCCAGGTTTTGACATCACAAACAACCACTCTCATAGTTCAGCGTAATTTACAGCACTTGACTCTTAATCGACGCGCTACGCACTTGGGAGGTTCACGCGAACTTTAACAGTTTGGGTTGACCAAGCTTCGCTGGATACTCGCGTTTCATCAGTGTTGTGTCAATCAAAATGCGTCAAATGTGCCAATTTCGCCTCACTTTCAGGCAAGTTCCCTTGACTGGTGGGCGTGGGGTGCATAACTTCATACTTCCCCAACCGATGCTTATTGGGTCTGGGGATTGTGACTGTGTGATTCGAGGAGGTTGGGCGTGGCAGGCTTTTCTAGCGAGCGGATCCGGATTCGGATGGAAGGCTATGACCACGAAGTTTTGGACCGCACTGCGGCTGAAATCGTGGAGACGGCCCAACGGACTCAAGCCGAAGTTCACGGCCCGATCCCACTGCCGACCCGCATCGAGCGGTACACGGTTCTGCGGTCGCCGCACATTGACCGGAAGTCGCGGGAGCAGTTTGAAATCCGAACCCACAAGCGATTGATCGACATCCTGCAACCGACGCAAAAGACGATCGAGGCCCTGAATAAGGGCCTCAGTCTGCCACCCGGTGTGGACATCAAGATTCGAGTTATCAGCGCCGGCTCTTGACGGATCGAAGCGGCATGATACTTTAATGTTACCGCTCGACGGTGTGACAAAAAATCCACCGCCGAGTTTTTATTTGATACGGGTGACGCGAGTTGCCCGAGCGAATCTCGAAAATGGGCTTCCGATCCGCTGCGATAGATTTAACACGATATGTGTGAAATCGCTTGACTCGCAGTAACACGATTGACCTGCCGCAAGGTAGGTGGCCCCAAGAAGGTGACGATATGGCCGCATCAGCGACCAAAAAACTTACTATTGAAGTCACCAATAAAATCACGGTCCCCGTGGTCACCAAGACAGGCGCCGCTGCTGGCACCGTCGAAGTCGATCCGGCTGTGTTCGGTGGCAAGATCAATCGCCAGCTATTGCACGATGTTGTGTTGATGTACCTCGCCAACCAGCGAGCGGGCACGCATAGCACTCTGCGACGAGGCGAAGTGGCCGGTAGCACGAAGAAGCTGTTCCGCCAGAAGGGTACGGGCAACGCCCGTGCCGGTACGAAGCGAACGAACAAGCGACGCGGTGGTGGTACGGCAAAGGGACCAAAGCCACGCGACTACGAATACCACTTGACCAAGAAAGCCGTTCGAGCCGCAACGCGGCAAGCCATTCTGAGCAAGTTTCAAGACGGTGAAGTGGTGATTGTTGATGAGTTAACAATTGCCGCACCTAAGACGAAAGACATGACGGCGGTTTTGAACGCCATCAAGGTCGGCAAGAAAATGGTTGCGAAAAAGGCGACCGATGGCACCGAACATCAAGTTGAAATTGACGTAACGCTTGCGGATGTCAGCGTGTTGATTGGCACGGCGGCTTACGATGTGAACATCTACAAGTCAGGCCGCAACATTGAAGGCGTGCAAATTATGCCAGCCGCTGAGTTCAATGCCTACACAGTGCTGAAGCAAAAACGGTTGGTACTCACGAAGGCGGCGCTTGAAGTGCTGCTGGCAAACAAATAATTGAAACATTCGGGATGGCTGCCGCGAAGTTGATCTTTGCGGATTGAG
The DNA here is from genome assembly GCA_043785105.1 of Fimbriiglobus sp. Lineage (GTDB taxonomy): Bacteria > Planctomycetota > Planctomycetia > Gemmatales > Gemmataceae > Fimbriiglobus. Next base: position 10,966 of record JAYVXO010000190.1, on the reverse strand, counting down.
GGTAGAATCATGCGTTCGCGTCCGAGGCCGAAACGTTACGTCCGCAAATTGACTTCGCGCAAGCCGTGCGTACACGGCGAGTCGGGTATCGAGTTGCGGCCGCACCAAGTGATTCTTCGTCCGCTCGTGACGGAGAAGGGCACGCACCAATCGACGCGGCACAACGCCTACACCTTCATGGTGAACCCGCTCGCCAACAAGAACCAGATCAGGGCAGCGGTTGAAGAGTTGTTCAACGTGCGGGTCGATCGAGTTCGCACCCAGACTCGCAAAGGCAAGATCGCTCGTTATCGGCAAATCGAAGGCAAGCAAGCGGACTGGAAACGGGCGATCGTGAAGTTGCACGAAGAAGATCGGATTGAGTTCTTCTAAGCCGTCATGAGTCGAGGGCCATGAGCTTTGTTTTGCTCGCGGTTTTGACTGAAGACTGATGACCAAGGATTTAAGATCATGGGCGTTCGAGTATATAACCCGACTTCAGCAGGTCGCCGTGGCGGGTCGGTGTCCGACTTCGTGGAGTGTACTAACCCCAACGTAAACGCTCCCGAGAAGACACTGCTGATTCGCCGCAAGAAAAAGGGCGGACGCAACCACCACGGCATCGTGACCACGCGATTCCGGGGTGGTGGCCACAAGCAGATGCTGCGGACGATCGACTTCAAGCGTAAGAAAGACGGGATGGAAGCCGAAGTGCTTTCGGTCGAGTATGATCCCTGCCGTTCGGCACGGATCGCGCTCCTGAAGTACACGGATGGCGAAAAGCGTTACATCCTCGCCCCAGATGGCTTGAAGGCTGGGGATAAAGTTCAAAGTGGTGAAGCCGACCAAGTGGAACCCCGCGTTGGCAACTGTTTGCCACTGTCACGGATTCCGCTCGGGATGACGATCCACAACATCGAGTTGACTCCCGGTAAGGGTGGCCAAATTTGTCGCTCCGCCGGCTGCTCCGCCGTGCTGGGTGCCCGTGACAAAGGCCAAGCGTTGTTGACGATGCCGAGTGGTGAAGTCCGTAAGGTTTCGGTCAAGTGCCGCGCGACAATCGGCAGTGTCTCGAACCCGGACCACATGAACATCAGCATGGGTAAGGCTGGGCGGATGCGCTGGAAAGGTCGCAAGCCCCACAACCGCGGAACCACGATGAACCCGGTTGACCACCCGATGGGTGGTGGCGAAGGCCGGACCGCAGGCGGTCGGGATCCGTGTTCCAAGTCCGGGGTGTTGGCCAAGGGTGGCAAGACCCGGAAGAAGCGGAAACCAACGAACAACTCGATCGTTCGTCGCCGTCCGTCGGGTCCGTTCCAGCAGTCGTCGAAGTAAGTCTTGTTGCTCGCGGAGCCGCGACTGCAAGAAGAATCTGGGAATTTTGCCTCTGGTCGTATTGGGTTCGGTGGCGCAGTATGAACTGTTCGCCATGCTGGACCGGCCAGAGTTGAGACTGACCCGAGTAAACAGTTAATTGACACGAAACCGCGAATGGGGTTGTTGGCATGGGCCGTTCATCGAAAAAAGGGCCTTACGTCGATCTGCGGCTTTATGCCAAGGTCGAAAAGCAGGGCGCTAACAAAGAAGCCATCAAGACTTGGGCACGGGATTGTACCGTTGTCCCGGACTTCATCGGCTCCACGTTCCTCGTTCACAACGGTAAGTTGTGGCACAAGGTTTACGTGACCGAGGACATGGTCGGCCACAAACTCGGCGAGTTTTCCCCGACGCGGACCTTCAAGGGTCACTCGGGCGGCAAAGCGAAATCGGTCAGTAAGTAACCGGATCTTGACCCCAGACCACTGAGTGTCGGCCACAGTTATGTTTTACAAAGCGAAACACCGATTTGCCGACGTTGGCCCTCGTAAGATGCGGCCCTTCGCACACCTGATTCGTGGCAAGAACGTCGATGAGGCCATCGAAGCCTTGCGGTTCTATCACAACCGTGGTGCTCGACTCATCGAAGCCGTTGTGAAGAGCGCGTTCGGCAACGCCGAAGATCAAAACTGCCCGAACTTGGAAGACCTCGTTGTTCACGAAGTCCGAATCGACGGCGGCCCGATGTTCAAGCGGATTCAACCGCGTGCCCGTGGGACGGCGTTTGGTATCAAACGTCGCTTGTCGCACATTGGGGTCACGCTGATTGACATGCAAGCGGTAGCCGAAGCGGCGGAATTGAAGGCTGCATCGAACACGCCGGTTGCTGCGAACTAACGAAGAGTGTTGACGACCGGAGAGGTCGGCCGCGAGGAGGCCGACCTCGCTTGTTTGTGATGAGTTTCGGAACAGTGTGGTCAGTTGTGACTGACCGGAATGAAGGAATTTTTTGTATGGGCCAGAAAGTCCGACCGACCGGCTTCCGCACCGGGATTATGCAAACCTGGCTGAGCGCGTGGTATGCCAACAAGCAAGACTACAGCGAACTCCTGGTCGAAGACTTTCGCGTTCGGGCTTACATTCAAAAGTACCTGACCCGATCGCGGGATCGCAAAGAACAGCGTCCGGCGATTGCGAAGATCAAGATTGAGCGGACCCGCGAGCGCGTCATCATCACGATTTATTCGAGCCGTGTTGGTGCCATCATCGGCAAGAAGGGCGAGAAAATCGAGAAGCTGACCAAGGCGCTTGAGAAACTCACTCGCCGCCATATCGACGTGAAAACGATCGAAGTGACCCGGCCCGAAATTGACCCACAACTGGTTGCCGAAGACATTGCCGAACAACTGGAAAAACGAGCCAGTTTCCGCCGGACGATGAAGCAAGCCATGCAACGGGCGATGGAAAACGGTGCCAAGGGCATCAAGTTGCAACTGTCGGGTCGGCTGGGTGGTGCGGAAATGGCTCGGTGTGAAAAGGGCATGGAAGGCAGTATTCCGCTTTCAACCCTTCGAGCTAAAGTCGATTACGGGTTCACCGAAGCCTCGACGCCGCAAGGCAACATCGGAATCAAATGTTGGATTAACAACGGCGATTATTTGAGCGGGGAGATCAACGATGCCACTGATGCCCAAGCGGGTCAAGTACAGAAAAAACCAACGCGGCGTCGTAAGGGGTAATGCCACCCGAGGCAACTACGTTGCCTACGGGGATTACGGCTTGCAGTCCCTCGAAGCGGGTTGGTTGAGCGCGGAGTGTATTGAATCGGGCCGGATCACGATGACCCGGTTCGTTTCGGGCGAAGGCCGGTACTACATCCGCGTCTTCCCGCACAAGAGCGTCAGCGCCATTGCCGCCGAAACGCGGATGGGTAAGGGCAAGGGCGAACCAGAATACTGGTGTGCCGTGGTCAAGCCCGGACTGATCCTGTTTGAAATCGGCGGGATTGCCGAAGCGGCTGCCAAGGATTGTTTGGCCCGTGTGGCGTACAAGATGCCGTTCAAGTGTCGATTTGTGAAGCGGTTGCCGAGCGTTTAATTCGTAGCCGCTAGCCGAAACGTTCAGTGTCGCCAGATTTACCAGTGAGTGAGACGATGAAGACGAGTGAACTTCACGGGATGAGCGACGATGTCCTCGCGCTGACCCTGACCGATACCGAAAAGCACTTGTTCCAGCTTCGGTTTCAATCGGCGACCGATCGCCTGGAAACGCCGAGCGAGATCAAGAAGGCGAAGCGCGACATCGCCCGCGTCAAGACCGAACAGCACCGCCGAGTCCTAGCGAAGATGCCGTCGATTTCCGACGAGCAACTCGCCACGACCATCGCTGACCTTCACACCAAGACCGAAGAGCCTGGCAAACGTCGCGTCAAGCGGACGATTCACCGCTACGAGACGATCTTAGCCAGCCGCGAATCCAAAAAGACGACGGCTGCACTGCCGGCGAAGGGGAAATAAGCTATGGCAGACACCCAAACCCCTCCCGCAAAAGCAGCCGACGCCGATCTAGATCGGGGCGCACGCCGAATCGTGACCGGGATCGTGACACGCGATAAGTCGGACAAGACACGCCGGGTCGAGATTCAACGACTCGTGCAGCACTCGAAGTACGGCAAGTTTGTGAAGCGCCGGACCGTGTTGTACATTCACGACGAGAAGAACGATTCGCACTTGGGCGATACGGTTGAAGTCATGGAATGCCGCCCGCTGTCCCGCACGAAACGATGGCGGTTGATTAAGGTCGTGACGAAGGCACCAAGCCGAACGCTATCGGGTCTCGAAGGAGCCGTTGCTGGCAGTGCGTTACCCGCAGCGACCGGCGCAAAAGAGTAATTCCGAACACGCTACTGGATACGGTGCCTTGACATGATTCAGATGTATACGTACCTCGATGTGGCCGACAACACCGGGGCGAAAGAAGTGATGTGCATCCAAGTGCTGGGCGGCAGCAAGCGTCGCGTCGCCTACTTGGGCGACGTGATCCGGGCCAGCGTGAAGAAAGCCCTGCCGGGTGGTGATGTGAAGCCCGGAGACGTGGTCAAGGGCGTGGTCGTTCGCACCCGCGTTGCGACCCGTCGGGAAGACGGCAGCTACGTTCGGTTTGACCGGAACGCACTTGTGTTACTGGATAACGATAACAACCCGCGTGGCACCCGGATCTTCGGTGCAGTTCCCCGTGAATTGCGGGCGAAGTTTAATAAAATTATCAGTCTCGCCGCTGAAGTGGTTTGAGGCGAACCTCGCACGAGTTGAGACACGGTGGATTGAACTATGTACATTCGCAAAGATGATACCGTCGAAGTTCTCGCCGGTGATGACAAAGGTAAGCGCGGCAAGGTGCTGCTTATTAACCGCGCCGACGGGAAACTCGTCGTCGAAGGCGTCAACCGTGTGTACAAGCACATGAAGCCGTCGCGTCGCAACCAGCAAGGTGGTCGCCTCTCCAAAGAGATGGCCATTTGTGCCTCGAACGTCGCACTGATTGACCCAAGTACCGGAACAGCTTGCCGGGTTGGGGTTCGCTATCTGGAAGATGGCACGAAAGAACTTTTCGCCAAGAAAAGTGGTGCTCGCATTCGCGTGCTGAGCAAAGCGAACCCGAAGTACGCCAAGAAGAAATAGTCGTTGCGAATATTTAACCGAGCGGTCCCGTCAGAACTGGGGTCGCGATGAGGTGCTTGGATCATGGCCCGGCTGCACGATAAATTCACGAAAGAGATTGTTCCCGCACTCAAGACCAAGTTCGGTCGGGACAACGTCCACAGCATTCCGAAAATTCAGAAGATCGTTCTGAACATGGGCGTCGGTAAGGCACTTCAAGACAAAAACCGTCTTGGTGAAGCCACCGAACAACTCGGTCAGATTGCCGGTCAGCGACCGCAGATCACCCGAGCCAAGAAGTCGATTAGTGCGTTCCGCCTCCGCCAAGGCCAAGAAATCGGCTGTCGCGTCACGCTCCGTGGCAAGCGGATGTATGAGTTTCTCGACCGCCTGATTAACCTCGCACTGCCCCGGATTCGTGACTTTCGCGGGATCAACCCCCGATCGTTCGACGGCAACGGCAACTACAACATGGGCCTTTCGGAGCAGATGGTGTTCCCCGAAATTGACCCGGACAAGGTGAACTTCACGCAAGGCATGGACATCACGATTTGTACGAGCGGCGTGAACGACGATGAAGCCCGTGAACTCCTGAAAGCCTTCGGGATGCCGTTCCGGGAATAAACTCGCGGAGCTTACAGCTAAGAAGCTGACAGCTAAGCAGAAGCTGGCGCTCGGCGTGCTGATGATTTTGAATACTGAGAAGGATTTGCGGCTGGCTGATGTATCGTTGGCCTTCTGCTTCCGGCTGTTAGCTTCTTAGCTGCAAGCTGTCAGCTTCCAGCGGAACGGCTGGTTCACGAGGGTCAATCCCTTGCCCGAATCAGAACGCCGCCTTCCCGGTTCAACGGGAAAAGACTGCCTAATTTATGACCGAACCGGGCCACCCCGAGCCAATGCGAGAGTATTGAATGTCCACCAAAGCGAAGATGGCGCGCTTCAAAAAGCAAATGGTTGCGTTGACGGCGCACAAGCTGGAAATGGCGAAGCCCGAAGCCCAACGCGACCCGACCAAGGTGATGCGTCCCCGCGACCTCATCAAGATCCGGATGCGCTGCCAGATTAGTGGCCGCCCGCGTGGGGTTTACCGTAAATTTGGTGTCAGCCGAATCGCCTTCCGCGACTTGGCAAGCAGTGGCCTCATCCCCGGCGTCCGCAAGGCGTCCTGGTAACCCCCGCGATCGAAAGGAGATCCTCCCATGATGACTGACCCGGTCGCGGACATGCTCACCCGCATCCGCAATGCCAGTAATGTTGAACGCCCGATGGTCGAAATGCCGGCCACGAAGCTCAAAGTCGCCATCGCAAAAGTGCTGGTGAACGAAGGGTTCGTCAGCGGCTTTCGCGTCGGCATGAACGTCAAAAAAGAAGACGGTGCTTCCGAGTTTGTCGCCAAGACCGACCTCGGTGAAGCGCACGTCAAGCTCCAGATCTTCTTGAAGTACGGACCTGATGGCGAGAAGGTGATTCGCCACATCTCCCGCTACTCCAAGCCCGGTCGCCGCGTGTACCAAAGCTACCGCGAAGTTCGCCGTGTGCTGGACGGCCTCGGTATCGCCATTCTCAGCACCAGCAAAGGCGTGCTGAGCGACCGTCAAGCCAAACGTGAAAAAGTCGGCGGTGAGATTCTCGCCACCGTGTGGTAATCGGGAACTCGAGTTTTTTCCAGTACATACAGTGGCTGCGGTCCGGGTTAGACCCGGTGAAGCCTCAGAGGATTGATTATGTCGCGGATTGGAAAGCAGCCGGTGGTATTCCCGGCAGGTGTGAAACTCTCCATTGCCGATCGCCACATCAAAGTGGAAGGTCCAAAAGGCAACTTGGAGTTCACCCACCACCCCAGCATGATTGTGAAATCGGACGGCAAGCAACTTACCGTTGAACGGCCTGACGATGCCCGCCAGAATCGTGCCCTCCACGGTTTGACACGCGCGCTCATCAACAACATGGTCGTCGGCGTGACAACGGGCTACACAAAGAAGTTGAAGATCGAAGGGGTCGGGTATCAGGCGGCCTCAAAAGGCAAAGCGGTGGAACTGACCGTCGGGTTTGCGAACCGCGTGTTGTTGAACCCGCCCGAAGGCGTGACCGTGGCCGTGCCCGATCCGACGACCATCGTCGTGAGCGGAGCCGACAAGCAAAAGGTTGGCCAGTTCGCTGCTGAAATTCGCGCCAGCAAGCCACCAGAGCCGTACAAGGGCAAAGGCGTTCGCTACGAAAACGAAGTCGTTCGCCGCAAAGAAGGCAAGTCCTTCTCGACGAAGTAATGAACCTGGTGATTGGTCGCTGGCCCACGACGAATGGGCCTCGATCGGTCTGGCGTCTTAACTGACCACATACTGACCTCTGACCACTGAAAAAGTTATGGACGCACAAAAACTCAAATCCCGACGCGCCGAACGGCGGAAGTTCCGGGTCCGCAAGTCGATTCACGGCACGGCGGCGCAACCGCGGTTGTCGGTGTATCGCAGCAACCTGCACATCTACGCCCAGTTGATCGACGACGAAGCGCAGGTCACTCTTGCTGCCGCGTCGAGCAACGACAAAGATTCGGCAGTCGAGTACGGCGGCAACGTCAAGGCGTCCAAAGTCGTCGGCCAAAAGCTGGCGGAAAAAGCCAAGGCTGTGGGCATCACCAAAGCCGCTTACGACCGTGGTGACTATCGTTACCACGGTCGCGTGAAGGCACTGGCACGGGCGGCCACCGAAGCGGGTTTGGTTTGCACGGGGCTGGAAGATGTCGTGAAGGCGAAGGCCGTGTCCAACGACACGAAAGCCACGAAGAAGGCCGCCAAAGCCAACAAAGCGAAGTCGTAACGAACACTCACCGACTGCAAGCGAGATTATCGCTCGCGGTCGTCCTTCTGATTTACGCGATCGTAACCCGTGGCCTCTGGCCCGGATGGGAGTTTCAGCATGGCACGAGAACGGGGCGGCCGCGACGATCGGGATTCCCGCGATCAAGGCATGGTCGATTACGTGGTCCGAATCAGCCGCAGCGCCTGTGTGGTCAAGGGCGGACGACGGTTCAGTTTCAACGCACTCGTCGTGGTTGGCGACAAGCAAGGCCGCGTTTCCTTCGGGTACGGTAAGGCGAACGAAGTGCCACCGGCTGTGGAAAAAGCGATTAAAGAAGGCGAAGCACAAACGCGCCGCTCGAAGAAACTGCAACTGCGTGGCGACACGATTCCGCACCGCGTGATCGGCAAGTTCGGTGCCAGCATCGTGATTCTGGTTCCCGCTGGTCCCGGTACTGGCGTCAAAGCCGGACCTGGGGTACGAGAGGTACTTCAAGCCGCCGGCATACAAAACATTCTGAGCAAGACTCACGGTAGCACTAACCCAATTAACCTCGTCAAAGCAACAATCGAAGGTCTGCAAAAGCTGCGGACCCGCGAAGAAGTGGCTCGACTACGGGGGGTAGCACTCTAATGGACTTGACAACCGTTTCTGAAGGTATCGCTAAACACAAGCTGAAAAAGCGTGTCGGGCGTGGTATCGGCTCCGGTCACGGCAAAACCTCGAGCCGTGGGCACAAGGGGCAGTACGCCAGCGCTGGTGCAGGGCTGCCAAGCAGCACCTTCGGTGGTGGCCAAACTCCGATTCACCGTCGCTTTCCCAAGCGTGGCTTCTCGAACGCCACGTTTGCCAAAGACTACGCGATCGTGAATGTTGCCGCACTCGAAATCTTTGATGTCGGCGCGACGGTTGACATGGCGAGCTTGAAGGAAAAGCGGCTCGTCGTCGGCACGTTCGACGGCGTTCGGATTTTAGGTGAAGGCGAGTTGACGAAGAAACTCCTGGTCAGTGCCGACCACTTCACCGCGACGGCGAAGACGAAGATCGAAGCCAACGGCGGCACGACGACGCTGATTCCTAAGGCGAAGAAGCCAGTTAAAAACAAGATGGGGTCCAAAAAGAAGGCCCGCGACGCCGCCTTTGCCGAAGCGAAAGCCAAGAAGTAATCAGCCAGAAGTGAACAGTGGTGAGTGAACAGTGGTTAGTGGTCAGGAAGAAATCCGGTCTGCACTCTTCACTGACCACTAACCACTGTTCACTCACCACTTTTTTCCGTTTGGGGCACCGATGTTTTCTCAGATCCTGACGATATTCAAGATCCCCGAACTGCGGCGGAAGATCTTCATCACCTTGCTATTTCTGATGGTCTACCGCATCGGCTACTACGTGCCGTTGCCGATGATCGACCAGGAAAAGCTGGCCGCGAAGATGAGCAATCAAGGGTCCGGTGCCTTGGGCCAAGTGCTCGGTTTCGTGTCGCTGTTCTCCGGCGGTGACCTCAGCCAAGGGTGTATTTTCGCCCTCGGCATCATGCCGTACATCTCGGCGTCAATCATCATTCAACTGCTCTCATCGGGCGTATTGCCGTCGTTGGAACGACTCCGAAAGGAGGGCGAATCCGGGCGGAAAAAGATCAACGAACTCACACGGTACCTCACGGTGCCGATTTGCGCGATTCAATCCACGATGTTCGTGAAGACGCTCATGGGCGGTGACGACGCATCCGGGGGGTTGGGTGGGTCGGCCGTTTCGGGGTACGCGGATGATTACAGCAACGCCCTGTTCTTCGGCTTCGCCGCCGTGGCCATCATGACCTCGGGTTGTTTGTTTCTGATGTGGATCGGCGAGCAAATCGACGAATACGGCATCGGCAACGGCATCTCGCTCATCATCATGGCCGGGATCGTGGCCCGCATCCCGCAAGCGACCGGCAGCCTGTTGTTCATCCCCGGTACCGCAACGCTGAACCCTTCGCTGTTCACGTTGGGTGGTGAATCGGGTGACATTAGCCTGGAACGCTTCCTGGTGTTGATCTTCTTGTTCATCGGCGTGGTCGTGGCCGTCATTGCGATCACGAAAGCGGTTCGCCGCATCCCGACCCAATCCGCCCGGCACATTCGCGGTCGCCGAACCTTCGGTGGCGGTACGAAGCAGTTTCTGCCGATGAAGGTGAACGCCTCGGGTGTGATGCCCGTGATCTTCGCCAGCACCTTGCTAATTCTGCCTGGGTTCTTATTTAACATCATCCACAGCTTGTACCCGGAAGCGACGTGGGCCGGAAGCTTGGCGGATTTGTTCATGAGCAGCCGGGGCTGGCTTTACAACGTGCTTTACATCGTGCTGATTTACCTGTTCTGTTACTTCTGGGTGGCGATCACGTTCAACCCGAAAGAAGTCTCGGAGAACCTGAAGGACCACGGCAGCTTCATCCCCGGATACCGCCCCGGCAAGAGCACCGCCGATTACCTCGAACGGGTGCTGATGCGAATCACCTACGTCGGGGCTGCGTTCTTAGCAATCATCGCCATCATCCCGACGATGATCTCCACGGAACTCGGCGTGTCGTACCAAATCGCCGCGTTCTACGGTGGCACGGGTTTGCTCATCGTCGTCAGCGTCGCCCTCGACCTCGTGCAAAAAATCAACAGCCACCTTGTGATGCGAAACTACCCCGGCCTGACGGACGAGTAAGTGAACAAGCAGTGACGCAAGCAATCGGCGGGTTCGGTGCAACAGGGCGTTGCCCCGAACCCGCCGATTTTTGTTAACGGTTCACAGTGCGGCAAAACCGCAAATAAATAGACCAACATGAAAGTACGAACGAACTAAATCAGCCTCAGAAATTCCGATTTCGTACTTTCGTGATCCTCTGCGATCTGTTGATTTGCATCATGGCTTCCTTTTTTCGCAGAGCAAAAACTCGTAATGCCAGGGCGACTATCGCCAGGATTGTTGGGAGCGGATGGATAACACCGTTCGCGCTACGAGGATCGAGCAGTGTGGCGAGCGAGTCAAGCACTGTGAGCGGCACCATCGACACCTCCAGGGCAGTAAAATCAAGTTGCCTGGAATACCCCCACAACCCCAACCAAGGAAAGGCCTTGAACTTCTAGAGCATTTTCAGTTTCCTTGTTGCGTCGCGCTAACAAAAAGCCCCCAGAATGATACCGAACAGGCTCTAACTAAACGCAACAGGGAAATTGAAAATG
>JAYVXO010000189.1:0-35790 GCA_043785105.1 Fimbriiglobus sp. | reverse complement strand
AGTGGAGCGTGGAGAGCAAGAAAAGCTTTCTTAGGTCTTACTCTCCACGCTCCACGCTCCACGCTCCACTCTCCACTACTCGTGGCACCGCTATGAATTTTCGCCTGACTGCTATCTTCTTCGCAATCGTCGTGGCCCTGGTCATGGGGTTGCTGGTTGTCGTGCTTCTGGAAGACGACAAGGACACCGCGATCGTCCAAGGCGGCCTCGTCGATTCGCTCACGAAATCCGGAGTCAAAGAGAAGGACATCGACACGATCGAGCTGGTCAAAACCGTACCCAACGAAGAGAAGTTGGTGTTCGCCCGCATCGCCCCAGACAAGTGGGAACTGCGGGAACCGTTCACGGCCAAGGTGGACAGTGGCGTGATTGAAGGCTTGCTCCGCGATCTGTTTCGCGTGAAGCCGACGAAGTACGCCGACCTGACCGAAAACCTGACCCTTCACGGCCTGGACAAGCCCAGCATCCGCGTCACGTTGAAGGCCGGCGCTGACAAGAACGCCACGGTGAATTTCGGCAACACCACCATCGGCGGACTCAAAGCGGTCACGTTCGTGACGACGACCACGAACCTAAAAAAGCCGATCGCCGTGCTGCGGTCGGACTTGAGTTCCCTGTTCCGGGACGGCTCCGCGAAGTCGGACGGCGAAGCCTGGAAGTTGGCCAAGTGGCTGCCCGATTACCGCGTCCGCAAGCTACTCGGCAGCGATTTGCGTGACCCGACGAGCGAAGTGCAAGCGATCAAAATCAGCAACCCGACGGGCAAAGAAATCGCCCTGAGTCGCGGCGCGGGCAGCAATTGGACGTTCACCAACCCACCAAACTACGGCGAAGCCGACGACTTGGGTGACAGCGCGGCGCAATCCGCCACTGCCCCCATCACCGGCATCCGCCCACTGTTAACGGCCATTACTTCGCTGCAAGTTCAGTCCACGGACGACTACTTGGAGAAGCCGAACGACCTGACCAAGTACGGCCTGAACGCCGGGGAGCCGAACATGCTCCGCATCGAATTAACGTCCAAATCCGGCACCGAAACGTTGCTCATCGGCAAACCCGTGGAACAGGGCGGCAAGCCCGCCACGCCGGCGAAAGTCTACTGTCGCCTCGACGGCGATTCGGCGGTCATCCAAATTCCAGCGGACCGCATCGACGCCCTGCGGGCCACGTTGAACAACCCCGGTGAACTTCGCAACCGAGATTTACTGCCGCCGACGCAGCGGGCCAGTATCGACGCCATCGACATCACCGTCGGCGCCGGCACGATCAAGCTCCGGAAGATGCCACTGACCGGCGAACCCGTCCCGCAATGGGTCGTGTACGGCGGCGCCAGTGGGCCGGTGCAAGCCAAAAATGCCGATGTCGAACTGCTGCTCACCAACATCACCAAACCCCGTGCGGCGCGGGACGTTCTGACGGCGCCCGACAATGCCGCGTTCGCGGACGCCGAGAAGAAGGGCACGATCCGCGTTTGGTCCAAGGGCATCGAACCGAAGCCGGAGGCCAAAGTCGAACCGGGTCAACTCCCCCCTGAACCGACGATCAAGGGAACGCCGAGCGAGCTGGTTCTCGGCAAGAAGGACGCCGACGTGGTCTTCGTTCGCAAAACAGCGGACGGCAAATCGGCGGATTTGAAGGTGCCCGATAGCCTACTGCAACTGGCCACGAAATCGCGGCTGGAGTGGATTGACCCGAAGCTGAAGTCGTTCAGCCCGGCGGCGGCCAACCGTCTGACGTTCAACCGGGGCGCCGAGACGATCGACCTGGAAAAGAACGACGCGACCGGATTTTGGACCTACGCCAAGCCGGACGCCATGAAGGGCCGCACCGCCGATGTCGAGAAAGTCTCGAACCTCATCGGCGTGCTGTCCAGCCTGTTCCCGGAACGGGTGTTGGCCGAACAACCGACGCCGGACGACCTGAAGAAGTTGAACCTTGACCCCGCCGCACCCCGAATGCAAGTGGTGATCGGCTTGAAAGACGACACCGACAAACTGCGGACGATCCTGTTCGGCAACGACACCGACGACAAAAAGAGCGTACTGCTTCAACAAGCCGGTCGCCCGTATGTGGTGCAGGTGAGCCGACTCGCGTTCGGCAAGTTAGCCACGGAAAACTTACGGGACAGCGTCGTCTACCGGCTTGACCCTGCGAAAGTGAAGGTGCTGAAAATTCGTGGGTGGAAGGGGTTCATGGGCGCGACGGAACCAGTCGCCTACCTGTTGGAGAAAAAGGACGGGACGTGGACCACCCCGACGCCGAATTGCACCCCCGACCAAGCCAAAATCGAAGCCCTTGTCGCGGCAGCGTGTACCCCGAAAGCGGAAGCTTTCATCGGCCTCGGGCGGGTGGAACAGGGGACGATCGTGGACCTGAACCCGGACGGCATTGAACTCACCCTCCAAGCCGACGCCGAACCCGTGACCCTCGTCATCGGCAACAAGCTCGAATCCGGGCTTTACAACGCAACGTCGTCCGCCACCCCCGGCGAAACGTTCCTCTTCAACGCCAAAACCATCCGCCAGTTCACCGACAAACCGGCATCGTTCCAGAAGTGATTGTCACCGACTCTTCCGCATCCCGACAAGCATCTGCCATAGGCCACGCCCGCGGTCACGCCACCGCCGACCGTGGCTGAAGCGTAGCATCCCGGTCACAATCTCCGCACTCGCGGGGGACGGCTTTTGCATGGCGTCGAGGTGCGGTCGAAAGGTGCCACGGCGTTCGGTCACGACTTGCGGCAACGTCATTTGCAGTAGCCCTTCTTCCCCTTGTGTCACCCCCCAACCACTGGCGCCCCGCCCGCCGAACGGCGTCGCCGGGTGCGCCGTCGGAACGATTACATCGTTGATCGAAACCGACCCGGTGCGGAGTTTCGCAGCGAGTTCATGGCCACTTTGCACGTTGGTTGTGAAGACCGAAGCACCCAACGCGAACGGGCAACGGGCGTTCATTTCGACCAACTGTTCGGTCGTGTCAAACGGGATCACCGCGAAGACGGGGGCGAACGAGGCTTCCCGGCAAATGGCCAACTCCGGCGTGGCGTTGACGATCACGGTAGGTGACATCGCGGTTGCGGTCGGTTCACTTCCTTGAAGAACCTCGCACCCCTTGGCACGTGCTTCCTCAATCATGCGAGACGCTTGTTGAAGCTGACCCGGTAACCGCAGTGACAACGGCTTGGCACTGGCCGCCAAGGGACGCAACTCGCCGACAAACGCATCCATCACGGACCGCTGCACGAACACCCGCCGCACCGCTAAGCAGGTTTGGCCGTGGTTCAATGTGACGCCGTACCACGCGGACTTCGCAGCCAACGGCACGTTCGCATCCGCCAGCACGACTAAGGCATCACACCCGGACAGTTCCAGCGCGGACGGGATAAGGCGTTCGCCGAGTCGTGCCGCAAGCTTGCGCCCCACGGTGTCGGAGCCGGTGAAGTGGAGGAAGTCGATGTCCGATTCCACGAGTTGCGGTCCGGCTTCGCGGGTGGCGGGGAGTTGAATGAACAGGTCCGGCGGGAAGCCGGATCGTAACAACAAATCGTGCAGCAATGTGGCAGTGCGGGGGGTGAGTTCGCTCGGCTTCCACAACACGCCGTTGCCGGCAGTCAGGGCGTGTAAGATTGGGATGACGTTCAAGTAAATCGGGTAGTTCCACGTGCCAATGATGCCGACGACGCCGTGCGGTCGGTGGTGAACCGTATCGTGGCAACCCATCAACCAAAGTGGCCGCCGACCGGCCCGCCGCGACCGCAAAATCCGCCCCGCGTCCGTCAGCAAAAACTTGCACCCCGCCGCCGTGGGAAGAAGGTCGGTCGCGGTCACTTCATCCGGCACCCGCTGCACGTCCGCTTCAACCGCCGCCGTGAGTGCATCCCGCTGTTCCACCAGCAACGCCCGAAACTCGCGCACAGGTTGGAGCCGCTCCGCGACCGTTAACGACGCCCACCGCAGATGCGCTGCCCGGCATTTCGTTGATTCCACCGCGAAGACAGTCATTTCGAGAGCCTGAATAATGGTGGGTTAAGGACGTGGGTAAGAGATAACCATGCTTGTGGAGTATTGTTCTGGTCAATCAACACTCTTGATTTTGTGCCCTGAAGGGGCACCGGGTTGTAGCCACGGGTGGAGCGAAACGCAACCCGTGGACCGCGACATCCCATTGTCACTCGCCCTGAAGGGGCGAAGGAATTCCGCTGCCCCTTCAGGGCAGTTCAGTAGTGGGGAGGCTGACTCCACGGGTTGCGCGAAACGCTCCACCCGTGGCTACATCCCTGTGCCCCGTCAGGGCACAAAACCAGAAAGCCGTTCCGCACATCCATGAGTACCCCGATAGCCGGCATTCGATCTAACCCGCCTCATCACGCCGCCATTCGCTGCGGCTTCGCTCGCACTTCGCCGACTTCTTTTAGCTTACCACGGAGGTGTTCGAGGGCTTTTTCCAGAATGGGGTCTTTGTAGGCGGGCTTGGGTTTGTCGTCGGTTTTCGGGGCGGGGGCGTCCTTCACCATGCCGGGTTTGCCGCGAATGATGTCGAGGTCGCGGATGTGTTGGAAGTACTCGAAACGTTGCGCGTCCGTCAGTTTCACGTCGAAGCCCGCGTCCGGTTTGACGCCCCATTCGTCGGTGTCTTTGGAGTCCGGCCAGCGGTG
Organism: Fimbriiglobus sp.; assembly: GCA_043785105.1. Lineage (GTDB taxonomy): Bacteria > Planctomycetota > Planctomycetia > Gemmatales > Gemmataceae > Fimbriiglobus. The sequence continues at coordinate 31,136 of JAYVXO010000189.1, read as the reverse complement.
AATGTTCTTGCCTTGGGGTGTCAGCCAGACTTCAGTGGTCAGCTTCACGGCGGACTTGCCCTGGTTCAAGTTGAACACTTTTTGCACGCTGCCTTTTCCGTAACTGCGCTCGCCGATGATGGTGGCCCGGTGGTTGTCTTGCAGCGCCGCCGCAACGATTTCACTAGCGCTGGCACTGGAGCGGTTCACCAGCACGACCATTGGTCGCTGGGCCGCCGGTTCAAAGATGGTGTCGTCCGGCTTCGCACTCCAACTGCGGCGCGGGGCTTTCTCTTCCTTGCCGCGTTTGTCCCCGGTACTAACGATGGCGCCTTCGTTCAAGAACAAATCACTGACCGCAACCGCTTGACTAAGCAGCCCGCCAGGGTTGTCACGCATGTCCAGAATCAGCGCCCGTGCGCCTTCTTTCTCGGCTTGTAGCACCGCGTCTTTGACCTCCTTGTCGGTCTTTTCGCTGAACCCCATCAGCCGGACCAGCGCGATCTTATTCTGCGGATCGGCGAGCCAATCCCACTTGCTCGGGTCGGTGCTGTTGCGGGCAACGCCCTTGACCGGGTGAATCTCGATGAGTGCCCGCTTCAACGTGATGTCTTCCGGCTTGGTCATGCCTTCGCGGGCAATCGTCAGCACCAGTGACGTGCCCGGTTTGCCCTTAATCAACTGGCGGAGTTCTTCCGTCCGCATGTTGTCTGTCGGCTTGTCGTTCACCTTGATGATGTAATCGCCCGACTGAATCCCGGCGTCGTAAGCGGGTGTGCCGGGAATCGGCGCTTCGACTTTCGGGAACGCCGAGCGTGGGTCTTTGGTCAGTAGCACGCCGATGCCGCCGAACTGCCCTTCCGTCTGGGTGTCGAACGCGGTGAGTTCATCTTCGTTGAAGTATTGCGAGTGCGGATCGAGCTTTTCCAGCCCACCGTTAATCATCTCTTCGACGAGTTTCTTCTTGTCATCGGGCGTCAGTTCGCGCACATAGTTGCGATCCACTTCCGCCAGCACATCGACAATGGTCCGGACCAACTCGTAATCCTTCTCCGGCGCCGGCGCCGTCGCGGTCACGACTAACCCCACTGCTGCCAGCACAGGTACAATCAACAACCACGCCAAGTTCCCACGCGACATACCAGACCCCTTGCAAACTGAACCGATACCACCATGACGCCATCCTAGCAGCACGATGACACGCCGAGGCCAGAAAATCAACCGCTACTCCTTCGCCACCCATTCGACGATGATCGCAGTCGGTGTCGTGGGAGCATCCGCAGCTTTGTGGTAGGTGCCGCGCAGAACCCACATGAGGGATTGCATTTTCTTCGTCGCGGGATCATACACGCCGATGGCTTCGCCGGTGGCACTCGCGTCGATTGGGAACTTCTTGTTGCCGTCGCGGAGGTGGTGGGAGTGCCACGTGCCGGTGTAGCGGATCACGTCGATACCGTTGACTTGGCGGATGATCTTCGCCGTGACACTGGCCTTGGTCACGTCGTCGGCACGTGGCACGAAAATTGAATCCGTGAGCGGTGAGAGCATCGGGGCGAACTTCTTGACAGTGGCTTCGGTAAGTATCCACTCGGTTTGTGCTGCCGGTGGTGCGAACGTGGCCCAGTCTTCGGGCGTCAACAAAAAACTATCGATGACGGGTGGCCCTTCTTGCTTCCCCGAACGGGTTGCGATCACGCTCAAGGCCAACCGCACCTGCCCGGTTTTCGTGAACCCGACACCGCGATCGGGAAACGGGTTAACGCCTTTGACATCCCGGCGTGGCAACGATCCCGCAGCTTTGACGCTAGTTTCGAGCATCTCGCGGGTGCCATCAACCCAGCGTTGTTGGTTCTGCTTAAAGTTGTCGGTGCCGATCGGTTGGTGGTAGTGGAAGCCGAGCGTTTTCCCCTCCGGCGTGACGGCCCACAAGCCTTGTGGCCAGCGCTTCATCAGGGCGCGAAAGAATCGCCCGGTTTCCGTATCCGGCAAACGATCCGTATTGAGCGCCACCGGGACGAAATTCGCCACCACCAACCGCACGACGGTATCATCATTCAGAGCGCTCGCACGGAGCGCAGCGGCATAGCCTCAACACCGCTCCAACGGCGTCCCATCCCGATCCCGGCCACCTGCCAGCCACACGAACAACGGCCGGTTCTCCGCTTTCGCCTGCGCCAACGCATCGTCACCATCCGTGAACCACGGGATTTGTTGCCACCGAAAGTCCGTCGTGTTCGGCCGCACCGCATCCGCCTGTTGAACGACGCTCGCCCGCTCCGCAATCGGATCGGCGGCCAACAGAAACAACAATAACAGGGACATAACACACTCCGATTTATTTCTCACGCAGAGACGCAAAGACGCAGAGAGAGAGTACCGTAAACCAAATCTCTTTGTTTGTCTTTCTCTGCGCCTTGGCGTCTCTGCGTGAGAAAATGGTTCGACCCAAACTATTTTGAAGAATTTACAAATCTGCACTTGACACGATTGCCCCCCCAAAAATTAGTATGAGTATCAACACGTGTAGAGCGTGTTCAGTTTTGGACTTGCATTTCACATCAAGGAGTGTCCACAATGTTGAAACGTGTCTTTTACGCGATCGCGGTAATGATGGTGTTCGGTGCATCATCGTCGCACGCACAAAATGTTCAGATTTTATTGATCGGCACAGACCCAGCCAAACCCAATAAGGCTGATATTCGAGCAGTGGCAACAAGTGGTGGCGGATACTTATCGAGCTATTCCAGGATCGATGTTGGATACAACATTACTGTTTTTGGCATTGCCACATGGTTCACTGAGACGAGTTCGGGCAGCATTGCACCTGGCCAGCCAATCAATTACAACGCGACGGTTCTTTCTGCTGGCAAAACGTATACTGCTAAAGTTTACACTGCCTTTTACTACAATGGTTCACCACCACCTGGCACTCCGTTTGGTATTGGGCGAGAGACTTCCATGGATTTTATTACACCATGACCATGAGTAACTCGTGTAGGTGTGTCACGTAAAAAGGCAATTGTCCGAACTCTACTTATTGCGGAAAATACAGCAATGAAAACCCGACAACGAAATGGATGTCTCGGTCGGCAAGCATTCACATTGATCGAATTGATCGTTGTCGTGGCGATCATTGCTGTTTTAATCGGGTTACTCTTGCCAGCCATCCAAAAAGTGCGGCAGGCCGCTGCCCGCACTCGAACAACCAATCAAATGCGACAAATCGGTTTGGCTCTGCATTCCTATTTGTCAGCTCATGACGACAAAATGCCAGGTTATGCGACACTGGGTATTCACACAATAGACTTACCGAACTCAAAATGCCCGCTCGGCCAGTTACTTCCCTATCTCGACAATAGCCGAATCATACGTGGCACCACACCGCACTATGCATTTGTCGTCAATCCGGCTGATCCAAGTTATGATTTCCATCCTAATCAGAATAGTTGGGCCTTCGACGATAAATTTGCTGTGGATGGAGCCAGCAGCTTTATTGCAAATGCACCACTATTTGTTGTGAACAAGCGGTTCCCGGCTTGCGTACCTGATGGCACATCGTCAACGATCGCGTACACAGAAAAATACTCTTGTTGCGGAGGAGAGAACTACGCAATATCAGAAGTCAACAACATCTTCACATCGAACAGATCCGATCCTGTTACACGTCTATCACTGCAATACTCCTACCCATTCGATCAACTCTTCAGTCGCCGTCCGACATTTGCCGACTGGTGGTACGCCGACGTGACGCCCACAAACCCAATTCGTCACACCATGCCACCGTTTCAAATCGCCCCACGGGTTCCGGACTGCGATTGGCGCATCCCGCAAACCCCACATTCGGCACTCACCGTCGTCATGGCCGATGGCAGCACGCGATCGTTGAGTCGCACCATTGCCACGGATGCGTTCTGGGCCGCCGTTACCCCTGCCGGTGGCGAAAGCTTGCCGTTGGACTGACTAAATCATTTCTCACGCAGAGACGCAAAGGCGCAGTGAATCCAGAAAACCAAATCTCATTCTTTGTCTTTCTCTGCGTCGCTGCGTCTCTGCGTGAGATAATGATTTATTGCCCGATCAGTTTCTGGAACTCGTCTTCGGTGATGACCTTCACGCCGTGCTTTTGGGCGTCGGCGAGTTTGCTACCGGGCTTGTCGCCGACTAGTAGGTAGTCGGTTTTCTTGGAGACGCTGCCGCCCGGTTTGCCGCCGTGGTCCTTGATGGCGGTCTCAATGCTTTTGCGGTCGAAGTTCACCAGCGTGCCGGTGACGACGACCGTTTTGCCGGCCAAGGCTTGGGCGCCGGCTGGGGCCGCTTTCTTGTCGTGGGTGAGCTTGATGCCGAGTTCGCGCAAGTCCGCGACCAGCTTTTCGCCGGTCTCGTTGTGGAAGAATTCATGCACACTTTCCGCCCGCTTCGGGCCGAAGCCCTTCACCTTGGCTAACTGATCCTTTGACGCCGCGAGGATGCTATCGAGGCTAGGGAACTCCTCGGCGAGGAGTTCCGCCATGCTTTCCCCCACGCTGTAGATCGTCAGCGCGGGTAACAGCCGGGCTAGACCGCGATCCTTACTGGCGGCGATCCCGTTGAGCAAGTTGTTCGCCTTCGTTTCCGCGAAGCCTTCGAGTGACAGGAGTTGCTTCTTGTTCAGCCGGTAAAGATCGGTCACGGCTTTCACCAGTCCGGTATCGACGAGTTGCTTGGCCACTTCTTCGCCGAGGCCGTCGATGTCCATCCGTTCACGGCGGGCGAACGAAACAATCCGCTTCGTCACTTGGGCGGGGCAACGGCCGATGTCCGTGCAGTAGTAACCATAGCTGGTCGCGCTCTCTTGCTTCTCGACCGGCGCGCCGCACGCGGGGCACTGCGTCGGCCATGCGAGCGGGACTTCTTTCCCCGCCCGCGCTTCGACGACCACGCTGACCACCTGCGGGATGATCTCGCCTTTCTTCTCGACGACGACCGTGTCCCCGAGTCGCACGTCGGCCTTTTCGACCCACGACGCATTGTGCATACTCGCACGGCTCACGGTCGTGCCGCCGAGTTCAATCGGCGGATCGAAGTTGGCAACGGGCGTCAGTTCACCGAACTTCCCAACAGAGAATTCCACCGACCCGAGTTTGCTGATGCCCTGCTCCGCCTCGAACTTGTACGCCTTCGCCCAGCGTGGCACCTTCGCCGTCGCGCCGAGCTTTTGCCGCAACGCGAAGTCGTTCACCTTGATGACCATGCCGTCCGTGTCGTAGGGCAAGTCGCGGCGTTTCTCGTTCCATTCCTGGCAATACGCGATGACCTCGTCAATACCCTGACACGGCTTCGCGTAGGCGTTTATCGGGAAGCCGTACTCCTTCAACACGTCGAACAACTGAACTTGGTTCGTGATCGCAACGCCTTCGATCGCGCCTTGCGCGTAGGCGAACAGGTTCAGTTTGCGTTTGCTGCATTGCTTGGGGTCGAGTTGTTTCAGCGTGCCTGCCGTCAGGTTGCGGGTGTTCTTGTACGGGTCGTCACCGGCGGCGACGGCATCGCGGTTGATGCGGACTAGCTCCGCCCGCGTCATGTAGATTTCACCCCGCACTTCAAACAGGGCAGGCGGGTTCTTTGACCGCAACTTCAGCGGCACGCCCGCAATGGTGCGGACGTTGTGCGTGACATCATCGCCCACGTCCCCCCTACCCCGCGTGGCACCGAGTGTTAGCAAGCCGTTCTCGTAAGTCAGGGACATCGACACGCCGTCGATTTTCAACTCCACGACGTACTCGATTAACTCCGCTTTCCCGGACGCCTTCCGCACGTCGGCGTCGAACTTCCGCAGATCGGCTTCGTTGTAACTGTTGTCGATCGACATCATCGCAACGCGGTGCGTGACCTGCTTGAACCCCTCAATCGGCTTCCCGCCGACCCGCTGCGTGGGGCTATCGGGCGTGACCAATTCGGGGTGATCGCGTTCAATCTGGGTCAACTCTTCGAGCAACCGATCAAACTCCCGATCAGAGATTTCCGGCTTCGCGTCGGTGTAGTATTTGTGGTTGTGATACTCCAACACATCCCGCAGTTCCGCCGCCCGCACCGCCGCAATCAACGCCTTCGCCATGAGCCAACCCTCAAAGGGGAACGAATCACGCCCGTATTGCGAAGGATTGTGCCCACAGAAGTGAACCGAAGCAAGGTGAGGTAGGAGTTTGGTCGGTGCGATGGCGATGCGTTGGTGTTTTTCGATTAGTTCTTGATCGTGGCAACCCTTGGAAACTGTCTTGCCAGAGACAGCACGAAAACAACTAAGTAAACGCGGAACGGCGTTGACCGTTCTTCAGGTAATAACGATTTTCCGCTTGTCAGTCGTCGCAAGAGTAGTTGTAGTCTAGGAGCAGGGATTCGCAGTGCGGGTTGATTCGTTGGGCGAGATGAACCTTATCATTTCGACTGGAGCATTCCATGAACAGTTCAAGCGTCACCAGATGGGGACGTGTTCGCACACGGCGATTCGAGCCAGTCTGTGCGTTGACGTTTCTCGTCACACTGCTTCTCGCTTGCTCGGTGGGGTTGTCTATCGCCCAGGACGAGAAGAAGGAAACGGCAGCGCAACTTGCTGATCGGTATCGGAATTCGTCCCATGAGCGATACTGTGGCGCCCGGTTAACGATCAAGGCGAGTGTTGGCAAAGATGACGGGATAACGCAGCAGGTCCGAATTGATTGGTCGATCGACTACACTGGCAAACGGCACCCTTTCACGATCTGGAAACCGAGTTTCGAGCGCCCGACGAAGGGGCAAACTCGACTGTACGTCTTTTACCCTCGCCCGACCGGAGAAGGTGATGCGACGTTCATCGAAGCACCAAGCCCTGTCGCCGACGCTCCAGAAGTAAAAGACCATTTCGCTCTGGCAAATGATGGCAAATCGATCGGTGGCGATGTTGTCCTTCTCTTCGGCAAAGTAAACCCAGAGACGCTGCGGGGCAGGCGTCCAGAACGATTTGCCAAGGGCACGACAATCTACATGCGACTGGCGCACGCACCGACCGAACGGGGCGCCGATCTCGATGCGTGGACCGGACACTTGATGTCGAACATCGTTGAACTGAAATTCGAGTAGATTTGTGGTGCCTTTTTTGTTCTGCTGTAATCTCAATTGGAGTTTTCCATGACAAGATCACGCGACTTCAGATGGATACAGTTCTGCACCCAGCGATTTGGGATAGGCAGTGCGTTGACGTTTCTCGTCACATTGGTTTTCGCATTTTCTGTTGAGTTGACCGTCGCGCAGGATGAAAAGCCGAAGAAAGAAACCCTGGCGCAGTTGATCGAGCGTCGCAAAGGTGACTCGCACACCCGCTTCTGCGGCGCGCAACTCACCATTAAGGCTCGGTTTGGCAAGGACAATGGATTCAGCCAGGAAGTTCTGATCGACTGGTCGATCACCTACAACGGTCCGCGACCACCGTTTGCGATTTTTATGCCCACTTTCGAGTACCCGTCAAATGGAGAAACCCGGCTCTACGTTTACTATTCGGGACAGAACGGCGAGGGCCGAGAGACGTTCGTCGAGTCGCCAGCGCCAGATGTCGGGTTTCCGTACTCGAAGAACCATTTTGCCATTTCCAAGGATGGCAAACCTGTTAGTGGCGAGGTTAACATCAAGTTCGGCCAAGTTGAACAAGACCCATGGCGACTACGACGTCCTCAAGCATTTGAGAAAAATGTAAAAGTTTATGTTCAACTGTCACACGCACCGACACAACGCGGCGAAGCTGACCTTGATGCGTGGACGGGGCATCTAATGTCAAATGTAGTCGAAGTGAAACGTGAGTAGTTGACACCGATCTTATGGCACCGAACAGAGTGGCCGATGAAATACGCAATCCGAACCAAGCCCGGAATCGTTTTGGGAGTGGCGTTGATGACACTCAGCGCCCTCACAACTGTAGCGGGACCGTCTAAGGCGCCGGACGACAAGAAACCAGACCAGAAAGAAACCGTGGAACAACTCGTCAAACGCCACGAGGTGACATCGCACCAGCGATATTGTGGCGCAAAGCTGACGATCAAGGCCAAACGCGGCAAGGATTTCGGCGATCGACAGGAATGTCACATCGATTGGTCGATCGACTACAACGGCCCCCGACCGCCGTTCTGTATCTTCAAGCCGAGTATGGATTATCGGACGGCCGGCAAGACGCGAATTGACGTGTTTCGTGATTGGGGAAATGGAGCGGGGGTGATGGAATCTGGTCACTCGCCCGTGCCGTCCGAACGGAGTCCCTATTCTAAAGAAGACTTCATCACATCCCTGAACGGCAAGCCCGTGACCGGAGTGATGACGGTCTTGTTCGGGGGCGGGGGCGGACCCGATCGCGGATTACCTTCGATCGCAATGAACCGAGGCAAGATTTTTCTCCGGTTGATCCACGCCCCAGTGCAGCGCGGTTGGGATGAACACGATGCCTGGGTCGGCGAACTGGTCTCGAACATCGTTGAACTGAAAAGTGAGTAGCCACTTGCGCAAGCAAAACTGAAGAGAAAGCATCACCCAACAACGGCACTGGTTGGGCGATGCTTTTCAACAGGAGTTCACTTCGCTAGCTTCTCCAGTTCGTCACGCAACGTCGGGCCGTTTTGGGCATTGCGGTTGGCGACTTTGCCTTCCTTGTTTAGCACGAACAGGTGCGGGACCATTTGGATGCCGTAGGCGACGGCGAGCGGGGAGCGGTCGAGGCCGCCGGAGGCGTGGAGGTGGGTGCCGGGGAGCTGGGCGGCGTTCAAGGCTTGGACGGCGCGGGCGGGGTCGTCGTCGAGGCTGACCGTCACAATTTGCGGCGCCTTGTCACCCAGCGCCTTGGCGAGTTCGGCCAAAGCTCTCAAGTCGGTCACGACGCGCTGCTCGGCGGCGGGTTCGCGGGACCAGTTCGCCCAGTAATAGACGATGACCGGCTTGCCCGCGAGTTGGGACATGCTGAACGGCTTGCCGTCCAGCGTCTGGGCTGCGGGTAGCGCGAACGGTTGACCTTCACTTTGCAGCCGCTTGACGGCGCCCAAGGCTTTGGCCCCGTGCGGGTGCGTCGCAAAGTTCGAGGCCACTTTTTCGTACCACGTTTTCGCCTGGGCTTCCCCGTCCTTGCCGCTGAACTCGTGACCGATCGCCAGCCGCATCATGGCTTCGGGCGCGTCTTCGGCGGTCGGGAACTTCGTCACGTAGCTTTCGAGTTGGTCGCGCCACCACTTCTGCACGTCGGTCATCTTGTCCGCAGGCGTACTCGACATCCGCACGGTGTAATCCGTGGCAATGACGCGGAACATGGCGTAGGAAGCGGCGTTGGTTTTCGGGGCGTCTTTTTCGATCGTCCCGGCCCATTGCTTCAATCGCTGCATCGCAGTGGCATCACCCATCTCGGCGGCGCTGGCGTAGGAATCGACGACTTGCTTGAGCCACGGCTGTTGCTCTTCGCCCTTCGTCAACCCGACGATTTCTTCTAACAATTTGGCTCGTTCCATGTGATACTTCGGCATGTCGGCGAGGGTAGCCGGGGTCTTGATGGCTTGAAGCTTTTCCAGAATGGCGCGGGCGGCGTCGGGGATCGCCACGATGTTGCCATCGGTTCCACCGACGGGAGTTGGGGTCGCGCCGCCGGGCATCGGCCCGTCGATCAACCGCCACGCCCGCCTAATCTGGATCATCTCGCCGGTCTGAAACACGTCGGCGGTTTTGCCATCGCCTTTCTCAAAAAGCACTGTAGCGGTGGTGTGCTTGACGATATCCTCCGGCCCGCCAAAGCTGTCCGCCGGGGTGACGAACGGCAAGCCGACTTCCAGGTGGACCCACTTCGCTTTGTCCGTCAGCGCGATGGCATTGGCGGTGTCCATCAATCGCTTCGCGGCGCCGGCAGCCCGTTGGCGAATTTTTACAATCTCCGCTTCGGGCATGCCGATCGACTTGAGGTCCGTTTCGCTGGGCAACAGGGCTTCCAGACGCTTGGGGTTCTTCGAGAGAATCGCGGCGAACAGTTCTTGGCTGAGTTCTTCCGGGGAAAGCACGTACCAAATGTCCACAATGCCGTCTTCATCCGTGTCCGCGCCCCACTTGCCGCCGTTCACGCCGAGCCAACGATACTGATCCGGTTTGCCGTTGCGATTGGCGTCAATCTCGCGGTAGGACTCGACGCCGTTCAGGTAGTAATAGAAGAGGTTCGGCTGGTTCTGGCCGGTCGTGTCAATGAACTGTCGCACCATCCGCCCCTGAGCGTCCTTCACGACAATACCCGTCGGCGCCGGACCTTGTGCGGGTTTCGGGTAGCTCGCAGCTTCGATCCGACAACCCGTCAAGTCCGCCCCAACCGGGGTCGAAACGGCGACGTTCGCCTGAATCGGTTTTCGCGCCAGGATGTCTTCGACCTTCGGCCCTTGGGCGAACGCCTCACCGCTACCCGCCAGCACCGTCAACCCCGCCAAAACCCGTATCGTGATTCGCTTGGTACGCATCCGTGCAACCTCCTAAAACCCTGAGACCCGCCGCGCGATCCTGTCAGCATCACTATCATCGACACCCCACCCAATTGAAGTTGAACGATAAGCCAAGTTGCGTTCCTGTCGATTCCGTGTCAGAATGGAACCGGAGGTGTAACACATGGCCACAATTCCAGTAGCCAACGACGCCGAAATTTTTACGAGTGAATCGGCAGAACGACTTGCTCGGAGACCTGCCCCCGTCGAGTTGACCACGCAACAAGCGGCTGACCTACTGAATTTGTCGCGCCAGTATGTCCAACGGCTACTCGACGAAGGGAAAATCCCGTCGTACAAGGTCGGTGCCGACAATCGAGTCCGACTCGACGACGTGCTGGTCTATAAACAGAAGTCGGATGCCGACCGATTCGACGCCCTGAAGCAACTTGTCGCCGAAGCTCAAGAACTCAACATGGGTTATTGAGGTGCCGCACACGGTTTTGTTCGATGCTTGCGTGCTGTACCCCGCACCGCTCCGCGATCTTCTGATGTGGTCCGCGACACGGGGATTGGTTTCGGCCCGCTGGTCGGCGGACATTTTATCGGAGTGGGTTGAGAATCTACTCCTCAATCGGTCGGACCTCAAACGCGAACGTCTGGAACGAACTTGCGCGGAAATGAACCGTGCCGTTCCCGATGCTCTCGTGACCGGGTACGAAGCGCTGATACCGTCGCTGACACTCCCCGACCTCAACGACAGGCATGTGCTTGCGGCTGCTATCTCTGCCGATGTCGAGATCATCCTCACGTTCAACTTGAAAGACTTTCCCGCCCACCACCTCCCACACGGAATCAGGGCCATTGGACCGGATGAGTTTCTTTGCGAAATCTTCGGTTTGAACACGCCCGGATTCCTTGCCACAATGAGCGCACATCGGGCGAGTCTCGTGAAGCCACCCAAAACGGCTGAGGAGTATCTGGCAACTCTCGGAAAGTGCGGCCTTCCTGAGTTGGTCAAAAGTGTCACCAGACATCTCGACCAAATTTGACCCATAGACTGAGTGAAACGAGATAGCCTCCGTTCCGTATAATCCCATCACAGAACGGTTTCCTGATGTTGGGGTTCCCGATGGCAGTCGGTTCGGATGAATTGCGTCCCGTGACGTTGAAGCGGGACGGGGACGGGTTGCGGATCGAATGGTCGGACGGGGTGACCACGTTCGTGACCTGGAAACAGCTTCGCACGAACTGCCCGTGTGCGTCTTGCAACGAAGTCCGCAACCGCCCGCCGAACCCGTTCAAAGTGCTAACCGCGAAGGAACTGGAAGCGGGTGCCCCGGCCCCGAAGGCGATGAAAGCCGTTGGCCACTACGCTTACCAAATTACCTGGAACGATGGCCACGATAGCGGCATCTTCACCCTCGTGGCGCTGCGCACTCTCGGTAGCCTGATTGGTTAGCCCGACGCGCTAGTTTTGAAGTTGTGCTTTCGGAATACCCTGAAGGGGTTCAATCCAATAGCCCAGGGTCGCGGCGCTTCGCCGCGCACCTTGGGTCGGACCGGAAACGGATCTTACCCCGGAGGGGTTACATCTGCGCCACGAGGAACGATGGAACCCCTCCGGGGTACGGTGGGGGTGGTGTCGAGAACCCAGGGTGCGCGACGAAGCGCCGCGACCCTGGGCTATTCGATTAAACCCCTTCGGGGTGTTCCGAGCGCGCAACTTCAAAACTGGCGCGTCGGGCTAACAAGCAATTGCGTCATACCTGACAAGATGAGATACAGTTCGCTGCGGCCTTTATGATATGTTGGTGCCATCTGTGCCCTCAGAGGAATGACTGTGACCGAACCGGTTCCCTGTCCGAATTGCCAAGCCTTGCTCCGCCTGCCGGTCGGGGCCACGACGGTTCGTTGTCCGGGTTGCCAGGCGATTCTAGAACTCGACTCGGACGAGCCATCCCCGCCGCCGGTGGCGCGCGCAATCCCGTTGCCGTTCGGTCGCCCCGCCAAGCCGGTTGCTGCCACGCCGTTGCCGGTGGCCAGTCCGGCAAAGAGCAAAGCCACGCCGAAACGGGCGCGGCTCGTCGTGGAAGACCCGTATGCCCAGTCGGCCCCCTCCGCCGAGATGTTGGACGAAGACGAAAAGCTTCGCCTCGTCAAACGGGAACTGGCGGACATTGAGGACGAAGAGGACCGAAAAGAAGACCGCTTCCAGGTGTTGGCCGGAGAGTGTCAGCAGGCGCAACTCGGCTTGCGGCTGTTTGCGTTCGGGTCGCTCGCGTCGAGTTTCGCCGTGATCTTGGCGACCTTCTTCATCGTGACGGCGCTGACATCCTTTCCGTTTCTGCCGCTCATGATGCTGGCGGGTGCGGTGCAGTTCGTTCACTGGTGCCTCATGATCGCCGGGTTCGGAATCTGCATAACCGGACCCAAACCGATGCGTGGCACGGCGCTAGTCGGGTTGGTCTGCACGATTGGCCACATGCTGTTGAACGGCGTGGGGACGCTGTTGGTTCTCCCGATCCTCGGCATTGATATGCTCGGCAACCGCGACGGGAACGAAGTGTATGTATTCTCGAACTTGCTCGCCAGCAATGCGATTTGCAACCTCACGACCGTGGCCGATCTCCCCTTCTACTTGATCTACCCCACCACGGCGCGAAACACGGTGTTTGTGGTGTTGTTGCTCGCCGCGTGCCTGGAGTTCGCCAAAGTGTGTACGCTGGGCATCCTGACGAACCAGTACGCCACGGCGGGGAAAGACCCGGACTTGGCTTACGCCGGGATGCGGTTCGTGTACCGCATCTTTGCGGTCGTGTTCGTCGGGCCGATGTTGAAAGGCGGCGTGGCCGCGTTGTTCGCCGTCGGCATCATCTGGATGCCGATGCTCTTCATCACGGTCGGCTATTACCTGTGGTGGGCGTTCGCGTGGTTCGCTCAATTTCAGGTGCTCAACGACACCCGCGAGATCGTCACCGCCGTGCGCTTCACCGATCGCCGGGAACGACTCGACTACGTGTAACTTACTCCGCCGCCGCGCGGGTCAACCGATCGCGGACGGCTCGCCAGTCGTCCGTGTTGGGCGGAAGTTGCACGATGATCCGGTCGTACTTGGCGTCGTCAAGTCGGTGCAATTCGGCGTACAGTTGGGACGCCACTTCTTGCGGGTCGCCGTGGAACTTCAACCGCGCCACTTTCAACCCGGCGGTCTCGTACAGGTTCGCTAGAAACTCCAACTCGCCTTCGCCGTCAGCCACTTCGAGCGGTGTTTGCGGGGCATAATGTTTAGTCAGCATCCCCGGCGATGGCATCGCGCCATTCTTCGGCGTCGTAGGCAAACCGAGTTCGACTAACCCAACCAAGGCTTCCAAATCCGCCACGCTAATCATCCCCGGTCGCAGTAACCGGACCGTCGGGCCGCTCACGTCCACGACCGTCGATTCAATGCCTCCCGAACACGGGCCACCGTCCAGAATCAGGTCGATTCTGCCGTCCAAACTTCGGGCCACGTGGCTCGCCGTTGTCGGGGACAGTTCGCCAGAACGGTTGGCGCTCGGCGCCGCGATCGGCAACCCGACGGCAACCAGAAGGGCCTGGGCAACCGGGTGCGCCGGGCACCGCACCGCCACGGTGGGACCGCCGCCCGTTACCGAATCCGGGATCGCCGGGTGCTTCGGCACAACCAACGTGAGCGGCCCCGGCCAAAACTTCGCCGCGAGTTTGCTGGCCACGGCGGGCCACGTTGCCGCCACTTGACTCACTTGCGATTCAGCAGAAATATGCACGATCAACGGGTTCGTACTCGGCCGCCCCTTCGCCACAAACAGCCGCGTGACCGCGTCCGCATCCAGGGCATTCGCCCCAAGTCCGTAAACCGTTTCCGTTGGGAACGCGACGAGCTTGCCGTCACGCAACAGCCGCGCCGCGTCCGCAATCGCACCATCGGCGTCCGCGTTCAGGATTCGTGTTCGGGAAGTAGTCATGAAGAAGGTTCGATGCGTTGGTGTGTTGTGGGTCTGGGTTTCACCACGTTAAGCCAGTTGGTCCAATTCCCGCAGTCGGCGGTCGGCGTCGAACGTGGGCGGGGGCAGGGATTCGGCGAGGCGGAGGGCGTCCGCTTCACTGAGGTCGAGCTTGGCCGTGCCGTGGCCGCGAAACACCGGCAGGTGCTTTTTCAGTGCGACAATTTCACGCCGGGTGCGGCCCTTCGGCGAATCGGCCCACCGCCCGATGCGGTCGTGGAAGTCGAAGAACACCGGCATCACGGCTTGGATGTACTTCCAGTAGCCGGGGTTGTCGGTCTGAATCACGACCAGCCCGCCCGGTCGTAACGTGCGGTGAACCAGTGCCAAAAACAACGGCGTGATGAGGCGCCGATGCACCAGCGCCGCGTCGTAAAACGGCTGCGGGTGGTAGCAGTGAATCTCGGCGACGGAGCCAGGTTCGACGTACTTTTCGAGCAACTCGTGGCCGCCCAACACCGCGAACTTGAGGTTCGCTAACCCGCGTTGGTTGCCCCGCTTGCGGGCGTACCGGATGACGACGGGCAGGATGTCCGTGCCGAAGTGGTCGTGGTCTTTTCGTGCCAGCGCACTACCGATCAAGTACCGCCCGTTGCCACAACCCAAGTCCAGCACAACCTGGGAGTCGCGCCCGAACAGCGTGTTCCAATTCAACCGCCCGTCGGTGGGCATTGCCTTCAACGCCGTCTGGGTCCACTTCGCGGAATCAAGAATGTCGCCGGGGAAGGCGACGCCGAATTCCCGTTCGATGCGCTGGGGTTGCGGGTTCATGCCTGCGAAAAACCGTGCGGGTGACCAAGCGGTGTTGGGTATCGTGACCTCGGTGGCGTAGCATAATGATACTTATTCACCGCACAATGAGTAACGTCATGCCGTTGCTTTCGTCACTGTTATGTCGCAATCGTCAGCCGGAGGTGATGGACCAACCCGGTCTCGACCCCGTCGCGCACGAACACGCCTTGCGAGATCTGGCGCGGATTAATTGGTGGAGCCGAAGCGCCTCAATTCTATGGCCGACGATTCACGCCCACGCTTTGAAAACCCAACGTCCGCTGCGGGTGTTGGACGTGGCAACCGGAGCCGGTGACGTGCCAATCGGGTTATTGAAGCGGGCCAAGCGGGCGGGCTTGACGCTGGAAATGTCCGCATGTGACATCAGCGAAACCGCCTTGCACTACGCCCAAAAACGGGCCACCGCTGCGGGGGTGCCCATTCGCTTTTTTCACCACGACATCCTGACCAATCCGCTACCCGACGGCTTCGACATCGTGACATCCTCACTGTTCTTGCACCACCTGGACGAAGCCGCTGCCGTCGTTGTGTTGCAACGAATGCAAGCAAGTGCAACCCGAGCCGTTCTGGTCAACGATCTCGAACGGAGTCGCACCGGCTACGTCATGGCCTGGGCCGGCACGCGAATCCTGAGCCGGTCGCCGGTGGTTCACGTTGACGGGCCGTTGTCCGTGCGCGGGGCGTTTTCGACAACTGAAGCGCTGACGCTTGCCGAGCAAGCCGGGTTGCGAGAGGTAAAGCTCTCGCGTCACTGGCCGTTCCGATTTCTGCTGTCTGGGGTGCGATCATGAACGCCACGATCACGATTCTACAAGCAGCAACAAGAACGTGGGATGCCGTCGTCATCGGCGCTGGCCCAGCCGGGGCGATCGCGGCCCGAGAAATCGCGCGGGCGGGTTTGCACGTATTACTGGTGGACAAGGCCACGTTCCCGCGCTGGAAGGTGTGCGGCTGTTGCCTGAACGGTTTGGCCCTTAGCACACTGAAGAGTGTGGGTTTGGAACACGTGGTGAAGCGCTGCGGCGCGGTCACACTCGACAAAGTCAAACTCGGCATGAACAACCGGACTGCGGAACTCGGGTTGCCGAGTGGTGTCGCGCTGTCACGAGAGGCGTTCGACGTGGCGATGATTCAGGAAGCGATTGCCTGCGGCGTCGCGTTTTTGCCCGGTGTGATGGCAAAGTTCGATGCGAATCAACACCTGACTTTGCAGGATGCAAGTGACCGACAAGGGCTAACCACAATCGTTTCGAGCCGCGTTCACATCGCGGCGGATGGTCTGAACGGTCAACTCATGACCGGCCCGAAACAGGGTTCGGACGTGGACCCGCGATCCCGAATCGGGGCCGGGGTGATGGTGAATCATGCCCCGGATTTTTACACGCTGGGGACCATCTACATGGCAACGGCACGCGGTGGTTACGTCGGCTTGGTGCGGGTGGAGGATGGACGACTTGATGTTGCTGCCGCGTTCGATCCGGGGTTTGTGCGTGATGCGGGCGGGTTGGGATTTGCGGCATCGAAAGTGCTTGAACAATCGGGGTTCGCGTCAATCCTAAACTTACAATCGTTGCCGTGGCGTGGTACGCCGGCGCTCACGCGGACTAGTCGCACGATCGCCGGGCCGGGGTGGTTCGCGGTCGGGGATTCGGCAGGGTACGTGGAGCCGTTCACCGGCGAAGGGATGGCGTGGGCGTTGACATCGGGCGTCGCCGTCGCACCGTTCGTGGTCCGCAGTGTCAACGGGTGGTCACCGCAACTTGCGACCGAGTGGGAAGCCACGCACGCACGGTTGATTCGGTCCCGTCAAACGGTTTGCCGCGTCGTGGCGCGGGTGTTACGGTCACCGCTGTTATGTCGGTCAACTGTACGGGGATTGGCACTGGCCCCGATGCTGTCCAAGCCAATCGTGACTGCGTTGAACCGCCCCGCCCGTATCGGGGCCGGGGCGTGCTAGCTGCATTAGTTTTGGAGGTGCCAACCCGAACATCTCGTTCTGTGTTACAATCTGGGAGTATCATTTGGTGATACTATGCCGGATCGAACGAGTTGGCCCCGCCGGCGAAGGCCCGGTACACGAATCGCTCTTTGTTGGAGCGGTTCGCCACAAAGTTTCGGAACGGGCGGATGAGTACGAAACACCAACGAACTCTCGACGCGATCTTTGCCTATCCCGTTCGGTCCAATATTCCGTGGCGCGACATTGAACGGTTGCTGATCGCGTCCGGCGCGGAAGTCACAGAAGGTGACGGGTCGCGGGTGCGGATCGTGTTGAACGGCGTGCGGGCCGTTTTTCACCGGCCACACCCGCAAACGGAAACCGACAAAGGGGCCGTGCGGTCGGTGCGGCGATTTTTGAGTGAGGCAGGGGTGACGCCATGATGGAGTACAAAGGGTACGTCGGAAAAGTCGAGTTCGACGGCGACGCGGGGCTTTTCCACGGCGAAGTCCTCGACACGAGGGACGTTATCACGTTCCAGGGGAAAACCGTTGACGAACTCAAGACCGCGTTTCAGGGGTCGATCGACGATTACCTCGCGTTCTGCGAACAACTTGGCGAGGAACCGAACAGGCCGTTTTCGGGCCAGTTTATCACCCGCGTCCCGCCGGACCTTCACCGCCAAATCAATCTGGCCGCGAACATCTCTGGCAAGAGTCTGAACGCCTGGGTGGTCGAGCAACTCCAAACGGCCGTTGCTAGCGTCGATCCACCCAGCGGCGTGCGGGCCTTTGGCAAAACGAAAGTTTCGCCGAAGGCCCGTGTCAAAGCGGTAGATAGGCAAAAACGAAAACCGGTTAAGCCACGGGCTTAGTTGTACCACTCCACCGAACCCGGCCCCGAACCTAGGGCGACCGGGGGGGGTTAGTTCATGAGTTTCACCCTGTTCGGACTCGGCACCGCAGTCCCCCCTGGGACGCTCACCCAGACCGAAGCCCTGCGTACCGCTCGTGCTCTGGCCGGGCCAACACTGCGAGAAGCGTCGTGGCTGCCGACGGTGTACGAGCATTCCGAAATTGACACCCGGCATCAGGTGCTGGGCCGGCCGTTGGTGGACGATTTGTTGAAGGGAACCCGCGAATCTCACTCGGTGTTTCTGCCATCAAGCGAAGCCGATACCCGTGGGCCGACGACCCACGAGCGGATGCAAATTTACGCCAAGGAAGCGCCGCCGCTGGCCGTTCGTGCCGCGAAAATCGCCCTCCACGAATCCGGCTTTGACCCGGCCACGATCACGCAACTGGTCACGGTCTCCTGCACCGGCTTCGTCTCGCCGGGTGTCGATTTCGCCGTCATGCAGGCCCTGAAACTGCGGCCCACCGTGCATCGAACCCACGTCGGCTTCATGGGTTGCCACGGCGCCATCAACGGGCTGCGGGTTGCGAATGCTTACGCCCAAGCGGACCCAAACGCGCGGGTACTACTCTGTGCCGTCGAGTTGTGTAGCCTGCATTACTACTACGGCAACGAGCCGGACAAAGTGATCGCCAACGCCCTGTTCGCCGACGGCGCTGCGGCCATGATTGGCCAGCAATCCCGTGACCCTGACCGTTGGCAAATCGCCGCAACCGGCTCGTGCCTGATTCCGGACTCCGGCTATGCGATGGGCTGGCAGGTCGGTGACCACGGCTTCGAGATGATCCTCGCCCGGCAAATCCCGGTGTTGATCGCCAAGCACCTCAAGCCGTGGATCACAACGTGGTTGAGTGACAACGGGCTGACAGTAGCCGACATCGGAAGCTGGGCAATCCACCCCGGCGGGCCGAAGATTTTAACCGCTGTCCAAGAAGGGTTGAACTTGTCCGCCGCTGCGATGGCCACGTCACGGGCGGTTTACGCGGAGTACGGCAACATGTCGTCGCCCACGGTCCTGTTCATCGCCGACCGGCTGCGCCGCGAAAACAGGCGTCGCCCGTGCGTGATGCTCGGGTTCGGCCCCGGCTTGGTCGCCGAAGCCGTGTTGTGGGCGTGAAAGCATTGCGACCCGTTGGGGCATCACTCGCTAGAGCGGTTCTCGCATTGGTGTAGCGTACACCAATGCCATATTTTGCGAGCTATCTTCCGAGTGTCCGCTACACAAAATCGGGAACCGCTCTAATGCAGTACAACTTTTTATCACTCCGCAGATGGCAAACCTTCTCCGTTGTGACATCGGGGCATCCCAAGGGAGGTGGGTGCCAATAAGTGCTGCATCATAACAAAACACGTTCACCAATCGGTGACGACTTCCCCACGATCGGGTGTAACGAGTGCCCAAAACACACTTTCGGAGATTTGTGGCGACAGGGTTTTCACACTGCCATCGAAGAAGCAGACAGGCAACCCAGCCGCGAACGGCGTCTGAAGGGTGTGACGATATACGTTCTGCGGATTCGGTTGAACCTCGAACGTCCGGCCCCGGACCGACGCAACGGTGACACCGTTTGTCGTCACCGGAATCACATCGCCCCAACCGGCGTCGGCAAAACTACACCGTCGATTGCCAGTATTATCAAAAGTAGCAAGACGAATATCTGGATAGGCATATTCGTTCGATTTTGTTCGAGTTTTGCTATTGACAGAACAATATCGCTCGCCGAATACGATGGTCGATGAGAGGCCGTCCGTTATCTTGGCGATTGACGGTTGCCGTTGCAGGGCAACGGCGTTCCACCCGTAACTTGCGGGCGCGAAGAAAGGGTTGGCAATTGCCTCCGGTGCGGTCGGGTCACCAGGACTCAGGAATATGCGACGAAGTGGGAAGATGTCTCGATAGTAGTCCGGTTTGGTATAGTCGATCGACTCCGACGGCAGTGGTTCATTGTCAATGAACGGAATCAATCTGTTGAGCGTGTTCATGTCTTTGCCCCTAAACCGACGGGTGGGCTCGCCATAGAATCCCGGAAATTGGCCATCATTGGCTGAACTGTAATTGTGCAACCCAAGACCCAGTTGATGCAGGTTGTTAATGCTTGACATCCGCAATGACGCTTGTCGCACATTTTGAACCGCCGGTAACAACAAGCCGATCAAAATAGCGAGAATGGCGATAACAACTAGAAATTCAATGAGCGTAAAACCGACCCGTTTGCTGCGCATGTTCCACCTTCAGATTGAGAGTCGAAATGGCCGGACGAAATATCGCCCGGTTATAAAGTCATGTCTCGGCTCGCTACAGAACAGCTTCACTTTCCCACAAAACGAATTGTTTTTTTTCGCCGATCACTTCTTCGGCACCGAGTGCAAGTTGGCCAAATAAGGTGGCAATCACACGATATTTTTGACCAGCATCGGTTGTGAATGCAGTGGCTTGATACGTTCCAGTATTCCCTACTCCGGGGGTACTAGTTGCAGTTCGCATCTCGATAAATGTGAGATCGCCATTGGCTTCAACATTGTAATACTTAATCTCAACTTTGGCGAATGCGCCCGCTGTTATGCTATAATCTCCGCTGACAATAACATCCGACATCTTCTTCGGATCCGTATTACTCGTTAGAGTAACTGTGCCTTCAGGGTGGGCAGCGTAACATTCTCCAGACATCAGCAACACAAGTGCTGACGCGACCAAGCCAACGCAAAATTTACTCACAACAACTCCAAGAAATGGGTAACGATCATCCGTGACATCTGACAAAAGTGAAAAACAGTGTCGTCTCAAAGTGAGTCCAACCGACTTGAGAGACATCAACCAAGGTAAGCAACAAAATTTGGCAAGTCAACAAGAACTTCAACGAAATTTTTACGTTCACACAATGTTTATATTCACTGTTTGCGATCGCATGTCTGGCCGAATTGAATTACGAGATCCATGATTTCAGGCTGAAAGACTGGGTGTGCATCAACTGTGAAGCGAATCATTTGACAATTTGCCACACACTATGATTTGCGATTCTGGCCGTTATCGCGCGGCTTCGCGCACGCTGATACGTGCGGTTTTTGTCAGAGGGGATTCAAGCGAATCCGCGAACAGTTTGAACGTCGTTTCGTTGACTCCGACTTGCTCCGGCACATAGGTGACTGTGAATTTTAACTCACTGTGTGCCGGAATTGATTGCGGATTGAACGTCACCTCGTTGCCAGCCACTTTGTAGTTCGGGGAAATCTCAGTGGTCCGAATCCCCTTCGGCAGTTCAATTCGCAACACAACATTCCGCGCCGTTTCGTCACCAGCATTTTCCACAATGTAAGTCAGTATCGACTGCTTCCCAACGATCACGATGCTTTGGAGATCGGTGTGAGGTATCAACAACGAACTGCCTTGAAACGCCGACTGTACCGTCTCCGATTGCTCCAACCCCTTGCCCGCTTCGGCGGTCGCCACGATGCGCCGGGCGCCGCTGGTTGCGGCTTTCAGTCGGAACCGGACTTGGGCCGTCTCGCCGGGCTTCAACGGCCCCTTGTTTCGATCGAGCGGAAGCTCCCACACGATTTGATCCTTGTAACGTTGCCCACCGGACGTCATGTTTTTGACGGTGCAATCGCTCGGCACGGTCGCCGCAACGCGGACCGTGTTCAGCGCTAAACCACCGGTGTTGGTGACGTTGATCGTGTACTGCCCGGTGTCGCCGGCCGCCACGGTCGGCGGTCCGGTGAACTCCAGTTGCATCTTGGGCGCGAGCACTTTCGTCGTACTCGTGCTCATTTCCGGCGCCGGGGTATCTTTGCTGCTCACCTGCGACGTGGTGGCGAGTTCGGCGGCGTCTTTGGACGTGACGCGGTACTCGACGAACTTCCGTTGCCCCGGCACCAGGGTGCCGAGGTTCCAGATGCGTTGCCCCGGCGTCGTGCCCGATTCGCTGTCGCCATCACCAGCGTAAACAAATCCCTCGGGCACTTGCTCCACCAGCTTCACCGCTTGCACCGGCACCCGACTCGTGTTGCTGATTTCAACCCGCACCGTGATCGGTTCGCCCGCCGACGCTTTCTCCGGGGCGGTTTTGTTGACGGCCAACTTCGGCTTATCCACATCAGTCGTCACCGCTTGGCCGTGTTCAAAACTGACGAACGCGGTGGCCCGAATACTCTTCACGGTTGCCACGACGGGGTATTCGATGACGATTTCCTTGGACTGCCCCGCCTTCAATTCGGCGAAGTCCCAGAGGTAATCTTTCGGCGTGGTCTTCGCCGGAGCGGGTGCCGTTTGCCGATCCGCTGGCGGCTCCATTTTCGTCGGGGTGATCACGCCTTCCGGGACCGGGTGCCGCACCACGACTTTGTACGCGGTCGCGCTGGACGTATTCGTCACCACGATTTTGTACGGCACCGATTTGCCCGGCGCGATGTGCGACGGCGTGCGAACTTGAATACGAACCACCGGCGTTGCCGGATCGGGGACTGCCCCACCTACGACCTGCCCGCGAGTGCCCGGTTCCACGAATTGGGCCGGCTGAACGTCCGAATCAACTCGTGCCGGCTCCTGGGCCAACGCCCCAGTCATCACAACGAGCACGATCCAACTAGCAACCGCGAAATAGTGCAATCGCATCACGTATCCTTCTCCGCCACCAGCCAAGTGACTTCCAGCAGCGTAGGAGGTTTACCACGAGCAAGTAAACCCGGTAAAGAGCAGTTCGGCGCCGTCACCCATTACGCAGTTGGCCTTGCATCGAAGAGTTGTCGGAGAAACAATTGTCGCCAGTTTGGGGTTTCGCAATGGGAAGGAGTCCAAGAGATGCGTCGAATGATTCGCCTGCTGCCGTCGGTTCTCGGGATCGTGGCACTCTGGATAAGCGGGTGCGTGACGAACCAGTATGCAAGTTCGCCAACGGATCGCGTACTTGATGATGCTGTTGCTCAAGACCGCCAACGCGCCGCCAGCAATGACTTGCCCACGTCACCCGTCGCGCGAGGCCAAGCCCCGGACCGAATTGAACCGATCGACGCAGTTCCTGAAAAGCTGCCAGCGTCTGTGGCACAACCTTCGGCGATTTTGCCAGTTCCGACAGCCCAGCCCATGAAACGGAGCTTCCGCGAAAGAGTCTCATCGCTGTTCAGCCGCAATTCGACACCTCCGAATGTCGCCGTGCTTCCTTTTGAAAACAGTTAGAAGTTACGCAGTTGCAGCATTGGTAAAGGTTTTGTTAGCCCGACGCGCCCGCGAGGGGTTACGCCGAACCCCTCGCTGGCGCGTCGGGCTAACAGGCAACTGCGTAACTCCTACACGGATTGAATCAAGATTTACATGTGCTCAAATTGAGTAATCCAGATCAAAGAGTTTCGCGCTCTTTGGCGAAACAAAGACGATCTCACCAATGGACAAGCCAAGCGATTTGTGACGTTCTGGACTGATGTCGATATTCACCATCAGACCGAAATCTTCGGCCATGACCCGGACTTTGACGATCGACCCTGCTGGGTTGATGTGAACGATCTTGCCCCGTAGACAATTCCCGGCGTCGGCACTGCGTTCGATGTCCAGTTCATGCGGGCGAACGTAGACATCGGCTTTGCCGTTGCTGGTTTCAATGACGTTGCTTTTGTGAATGGGCATCACGACATCGCCGAACAGCACGCGGCCGTCTTTCAGTTGAGCTTGGAAGACGTTCACGTTGCCCAGAAAGTCCATCACGAACGCATTTTTAGGGTGTTCAAAGACCTCGGCAGGCGTCCCGGATTGTTCGATTTTGCCGTGGTTCATCACGACGATTTTGTCCGCAACTTCAAACGCCTCCGCTTGGTCGTGGGTGACGAAGATGCTGGTCACATGGTATTCATCGTGGAATCGCCGCAACCAATGGCGCAATTCATCACGGACTTTAGCATCCAGCGCCCCGAACGGCTCGTCCAACAAAAGTAGCGGTGGCTCTGGTGCCAACGCCCGGATTAACGCGATGCGTTGCTTCTGCCCGCCGGAAAGTGACGCGGGGTACAGGTGGCCCTTCTCTTCGAGTCGGACCAAGTGAAGCAGTTCGGAGACCCGACTGCGGATTCTGGCTTCGGGCCATTTGCGGACCCGTAAACTGAAGGCGACGTTTTCGTACACTGTCATGTGCCGGAACAGGGCGTAGTGCTGAAACACAAAGCCCACATTCCGATCGCGGGCCGAACGCCGGGTGATGTCGTCGTCCAGATATTGCACGCTGCCGGAATCGGCGATTTCGAGACCCGCGATGATACGCAACAGCGTGGTTTTGCCGGAACCCGATGGCCCAAGCAGTGCCAACAACGAACCCGTAGGGGCCACGACTGTGACATCATCCAGTGCTACAAACTTGCCGAACCGCTTGCAAACGTTTTTCGCCGTGATGCTCATAATTTCGCGTCGGTATTGGAGCGCCTTGGTGTCGCTACGTTCAACCCAAGACCTGGGGTGTCGCTATTAAACAGCCTGTTGCTTATCGTTCGCAAAACTGGGCCATCCGCTGGCTCCCGGCCATTCTGTTAGGGTCGGTCGTGGGGCTGCTCTTCGTGATGGTCGTTGCCATGAACGGACCTTCCGAAGACTCACTTTACCCGGACGACACGCCTCCTGAAATGGTATGGATTCCCGGTGGCACATTCGTAATGGGTAGTGATACGTCAGCCGAGCCGGACGAGAAACCGGCCCACGAAGTCACGGTGAATGGCTTCCACATGAACAAAACGGAAGTGACGAACGAGCAGTTCGCGGCGTTCGTGAAGGCAACCGGCTACCTAACGATCGCGGAGCAAAAACCGGACCTGCGTAAATATCCCGGTGCCGATCCCAAGAATCTTGTCCCCGGCTCCGCGACGTTTGTTTCCGTGGAAGCATCCTTAATGCCGCCGTGGCCGAACGGTCATCCGCCGTGGTGGAAGTACCAGGCCGGGGCCAGTTGGCGACACCCGGACGGCCCACAAAGTTCCATCCGTGGCCGGAAGAATTACCCCGCCGTTCACATCGCGTGGGATGATGCCGTGGCGTACTGCAAATGGGCGGGTGCTCGCCTGCCAACGGAAGCGGAGTGGGAATATGCGGCACGCGGAGGGTTGAAGCAACAGAATTACACCTGGGGAACCTCCGCCCAAGGTACTGATGGCAAGTGGTACGCCAACACCTTTCAAGGCACATTCCCGCACCTCGACACCGGCGAAGACGGCTTCGCGGGACTGGCACCTGTGGGGCAATTTCCGCCGAACGGCTACGGCTTGTACGACATCAGCGGCAACGTGTGGGAATGGTGCGACGACATTTACAACAGCACGTACTACGCCAGTTCGCCGAAGGACAACCCACGCGGGCCGACCACGGGCGACCTCGACGGCGGCGAAATGCAACGAGTTCGTCGCGGCGGGTCGTACTTGTGCGCGGATACCTATTGCAAACGCTACATCCCGAATGCTCGTGACAAGAACCCAGCCGACAGCGGTGCAAGCCACACCGGCTTTCGGTGCGTGAAGGACTGACCAATTGGCCTGTTCGCCGTAACCCCGATGCCGTTACACTTCGCCGAATTGAAAAGGAAACTGGAGTCGCCTTCGTGGATTCGCCCGCAACCCGTCAACCGCCGATACCACGCGCCGATCAGGTGTTTGTCGAGCAGTTCCCGGAACCGATTACGGGTTGGACGATGATCGGTGCCGGGGCCAGTTGGGACGCGCCGTCCGTGTCCGACGAACTCGAAGCCGTGCTACTTTACGACGGCGATGTCCGCGTAAGCTGTGCCGTCAAGCGCACCGCCACGGGGTATGAATTCGGGATGCAAGCTCCACACGAAGCGAGTTTGCAGCAAGTAAGTGTTCAGCTGCGTTTAGTAACTGAAACGGTCACTCTTTTTGATGAGCCATTCATAGCGTTACGACATCGTGGTGGAAGTGATTCCCAAGCAAACGCAAAACCCATTCCCCGATGGCTTTCGCCGCTACGAACACTCGCACGCAGTATGGCCAACGGTGACAGCTTTCGCATCCAGTGGTGGCGAGACCGTGTTCGGCGTTATCAAGAATTTGCGTTGAAGGCACGCCAACGGGTTCGTGACAAACTGCTGGTCTGCAACGGCCATCAGCCGCGATCGGTTCACGATGCGTTCGTCGAAGCCGGCACGCTGACAGGAAATGAACTGGCCGCGATGCGGGAGAAATCGACCCGCTTCCGCTTTCAACCGACGTTCAGCATCCTCTGCCCGGTCTACAACGTTGAACCGAAGTGGTTAGCGGCGGCGATTGAATCGGTGTTGAATCAAGCCTACTCGAAGTGGGAACTTTGTTTGGCCGACGACGCTTCGACTGATCCCGCCACGATTGCGTTTCTAAATTCATCACTGCCGAAAGATGCTCGCATCAAGCTGGTGAAACGCCCACATAATGGCCACATTTGTGCAGCAACCAACAGCGCTGCCGAACTCGCTACTGGCGAGTTCGTCGTGCTTCTGGACAACGACGATCTGCTCGCCCCACAAGCCTTGTTCCGCTACGCCGAGTTGTTGCAATCCCACCCGGATGCGGACGTGCTCTACTCGGACGAAGACAAAATCACCGCAACGGGCCACCGCTACGACCCGCAATTCAAGCCGGATTGGTCGCCGGAATTGTTGCTCAGTTACAACTACATCAACCACATCACCTGTATCCGCCGAACGGTGTTCGACAAAGCCGGACGGTTTCGGATTGGCTACGAGGGGGCACAGGATCTCGACTTACTGTTGCGTGTCACCGAACTGACCGACCGCATCCACCACGTGCCGGAAACCCTCTACCACTGGCGGGCACTGGAAACCTCCACAGCATCCGCCGCCGGTGTCAAAGACTATGTGCGTACCTCGGCCAAGCAGGCCGTAACGGATGCACTGGCCCGACGTAAAATCACCGCGACGCTCATCGTGCCGAAGTTCGCCCACGAACTGAATCTGCCCGCGCTCGCCCTCGACGGCAGCGATGACGGCCCCTCTGTTGCGATTATCATTCGTGGCACTTCAGCACAAGCTTCGTTAACCGTGCGGGCCATCAAGCACAAGACCGCCTACCGCAACTACACGACTTATCTTGTCCTAGATTCAGCGCCTCCCGCCGATGCGTTGAACCGCCTGGCCGCGAGCCGTTCGGAAGAGTGGCTATTGTTCTTGGAGGCCGGAATCGAGCCGACCGATACACGGTGG
This sequence comes from Fimbriiglobus sp., assembly GCA_043785105.1. Taxonomy (GTDB): domain Bacteria; phylum Planctomycetota; class Planctomycetia; order Gemmatales; family Gemmataceae; genus Fimbriiglobus. The sequence continues at coordinate 3,871 of JAYVXO010000189.1, read as the reverse complement.
TTGTCGCGGCTAATTGCTTACGGGGCCATACCCGGCGTCGGGGCCTCCGGCGGCTTGATTCGAGACCGGGACGGTCGAATCGTGTCCGCAGGAACGGTACTAGAAAAGCATCCTAGGGATGCTTTTCACGGCGTGCGAACCGAGCCAGTGTCCTACTACTTCCTCGCCGAAGTCGCCCGCAATGTCTCCGCCGTTGGGCGCGATTGTCTGCTCACTCGCCGTAGCCTGTTCGATCGTCTCGGCGGCTTCGATGGCGAACGATTTGGGCATACGCTATTTGATGTCGATTACTGCCTACGGCTCGCGGGTCAGGGTCTACGCTCCGTGCATGTCGGTGGTGCAGAATTGCAGTGGTCTGAACCGATGACTGGTCGCCATGATGCACCAACGGAACGCCAACACTTTCGCACGGCATACGGGCAGTCGAGTGACCCTTACTCCAACGTGAATTTTTCGCAGGCGGAGCAGTTCACTCCGAGTGCCGAGCCGCCACCTCGACCCGCATCAAATCTCGCCGGTGTCCCGGTGCGTGTACTTTTCGCCACGCACAACTTGTCGGGGTTTGAAGGCGCACCGAAAGTGCTACGCGATGTCGCCCTGGGCCTGACAGTACGGGGAACGATCACCGCCAGTTTGTACGCCCCGGCACCGGGAAAAACAGCGAGCGTGTTTAGCGCCGCCAACATCCCGGTCTTCGCCGAGCAAACGGAATTTGCCCAACGATTCATAGATGGCCAATGGACACCCCGCGAGTACGCAACGGCTCAACGGCACTTCACCAAGGTGTTGAAACAGGTCAAACCGCAAGTCGTCGTGGCAAATACACTCGGCCTGTTTCCGATCATCGAAGCCGCGACCCGACTCGGCATCCCCGCCCAACTGGTGATCCACGAAAGTTACTCCGAGACACTGTTTCACGCTGCGTTCAGCCCCTACGGTCGCTGGCGGTGCGAACGGGCGTTCCAGTTCGCGGAACGGGTGATATTCGTGTCGAAGTCGTGTGCCGACCTGTATCAGCGGCTGAACTCGCGCAAAAACTTCACGGTCATCAACAACGCTTTGGACCCGCAACCCTTCGATGAGTTTCTTGGCAGAATGAGCAAAGCCGACGCGATTCAACAGCTACCTGAACCGCTGGCCAGTCGGGTGCGTTTCGTCACGGTGGGCACGGTGTGTGAGCGCAAGGCGCAACACACTCTCGTGGAAGCCGCCGCGATCGTGGCGAAGTCCCGTCGAGATTTTGTTTGCTATCTCGTCGGCGCCCGCGAAGGCTTGCCGTACCTGTCGTATGTCCAAAACCTCATCCGCGCGCGGGGGGTCGAAGATGTCGTGAAAATTGTGCCCGAGACCGACCAAGTCTGGACTTACTTGCGGGCCGCCGATGTGTTCGTCTGCACGTCGTATGTCGAAGCGTTTAGCCTGTCCGTGTTGGAAGCGGAGGCGTTCGGGCTGCCGATTGTCTCGACGCCCTGTGGTGGTCTGGACGAGCAGGTGGTGTGGGGTCAGAATGCGTTGCGCTTTGAATACGGCAACGCTGAACAACTCGCTCGGCACATGCAGTCGCTCATCCAAACCCCGCAACTCCGTGCGGAAATGGGGCGGCAAAGTCGTGCGGCCTTTGAGTTGAGTCAGACTCCAAGTGAGATGCTCAATCAGTACGAACACGCAATCCTGACAGCCGCCGCTACATCTCGCCCAAGCCAAGTTGCTAAAATTTCCCCCTCGTAGCTAGCGGTGATTCGTGACGAAACAAATTCTGAGAATGATTGATATGTGGAACCCGGTCGAGTTGGCTTTGTGGTTTGCTCGGGGATTGCGACGGCGGTTGCGGGACTGGTGGCGCGGCGAAACGGACGAAACGCTTTTCGACATTCACGACCTTCGCAGGCTCAACGAACATCTCGTCTCGTTGGGCGTCGCCCCCCTGCACGGCCAACACGCGCAAGCGGCTACGGGTGAAGCGGGTGCCATTCGGTACATCCTCGCTACGCTTGCGAATAGTCCCAAACTGCGTGCCCGTTTTCCGGACGCCCTAACTCAACGAGACAACTTCTGCGAATGGCTACTTCAGCAGCATGGCCTCTCTGAAACGGCCCGCACCAACATTCGGGCTGCATTCGCGGGGTATCGCGGGGAGCGAATCAAACGTATTCACGAACTGCGTGAAGACCTCCGGGAGGTCCATTACCCACTTGCCATTACCCCTCACCCCGATCGGGTTGGGTACCTGCAATGGCTTGTTGTGCATGGCACAGAAACCTACGGCGTGACGATCGAAGAGATTCTTTGGACACTGTACGAATTGGATGAACTGCCCGATCGCGGGCTGGTGATGACTTACCTGTCGAATCCATCGTGGCAAGCAGCGGTTCCACACGGTCTCACCGTATTCGGCTGGTTGGCGTTGAAGCAGTTTTTGCGCGACAAACATGGCGCTAGCGGTCGCTGGTTTGACCAAGCCCGCTTGCCGCAACAGTATCGGGCTTGGGATGAACTTGTTTTGTATCGCCGGGTTCGCCACGATTGGCAACAGCCGTTTCCAGTGGATGCCGCGCAAGCGTGTGACGCTGATATGGTCCTGGCTTGGCTGAGTGCCGAAGCGAACCTCCCCCTACTGTCGCAAAAGTGGCGTGACGAACTCCGTGCTGATGTCGAATCCGGTTTGCCAAACACTCCGGGTGCGAACATCATGGGCCACTTCCGTTACCCATCTGGACTACAGGAAGCCGCTACGGGGGTTGATCGGGCGTTGCGGTTGAGTGGTGGTCGAACCACCTTGCGCGATTTGCCAGTTCTCTACGAATACAACCGGCAAGAACAGGAGGCTTACCGCGGCGTGGAATTGTTCGACCATACCATCTACATCGCAGCGGTGAATAGCTTCCCGAATCTCTGGCTCAAGCGTGCCGGGTCACACTGGCGAAAAGGAGTTCGGCGAATCGCCATTTGGTACTGGGAACTGGAAGAACTGCCGCAAGACTGGCTTGCGGAGCTCGGTTGGCCGGATGAAGTCTGGGCACCGACTCGGTTCATCGCGGAGACGTTTCGGAAGTACGTGACGGTCCCGGTCATCCCGATGCTCCCCGGCGTGGAGCTACCAACTTTTACAGCCAAACCACGCTGCGACTTCAAACTCCCCGACGATCGGTTCGTGTTCTTGGTCACGTTCGACATGGGCAGCGTGATGATGCGTAAAAACCCACTGGCCGTGATCGCGGCGTTTCAACAGGCGTTTCGCAACGGTGAACCCGTCCACTTGGTGATTAAGGTTTCACGCGGTGAGAGTCGCCCGGAAGACTTTGCGAAGTTGCAACACGCCACAATGCACCCCAACATCACACTGATTAACCAGGTGTTTTCCCGCAACGATACGCTGGCATTGCTGCAAACTGCGGATGCGTATGTCTCGCTGCACCGCTCCGAAGGGCTGGGGCTTGGCATGGCCGAGTCGATGCTGATGGGCAAGCCGGTGGTGGCAACGAACTACTCGGGCAACACGGATTTCATGACGCCCGAGACTTCGTACCTCGTGGACTATCACCGGGTCGAAATCGTCGATGACATTTTCCCGTACCCCAAGGGGTGTTTGTGGGCGGAGCCGTCTGTGGCTCATGCCACGGAATTGCTACGCCAGATTTTCGAGAACCAAACCGAGGCGAAGGCAGTCGGCCAACGTGGGAAGCGGCACGCCGAAGAGGTGTTGTCGATGGCAGCGTATGGCCAACGAATTGCGGCACGACTGCGTGAAGTCAACGAGTTGCGGTAACAAGACTGCTTTAAGAGCCTATCCGAATAACCCCCCGAGCGGGTATAATGGGTATACGGTTCTACCTTGGGAGGTTAAGAGATGAACTCCGCCATCGGTATCAAA
>JAYVXO010000188.1:0-36015 GCA_043785105.1 Fimbriiglobus sp. | reverse complement strand
GTGGCGAACGAAGTGCTGAATAAAACCGCCCAAGTCGAAGCCCGACGGCGACCGAATTCGCGCGTCGTGGCGATCAACTGGGGGCCGTGGGAAGGGGGTATGGTGACGCCGGCCTTGCGAAAACTGTTCGAGTCGGAAGGCGTCGGGTTGATCCCGCTTCAAGAAGGCGGTCAATTCGCCGTGCAAGAACTGGCCGCTGCGGGCAAAGCCGTCGAGGTGATTGCCCTCGGCAAACCCGGCCGCACGCCACGCGCGGGCAGCCACGCGCTGCAACCCGGTTCCGGTAGCCAACGCACGGCGACGACACCCCAACCGACGGCGAACATCACCAACTTATCGCAAACGGGGCCGCCCTCCTCGAACCCACCCGCGCCCGAATTGAGTTTGGTTTTTGAACGGGTTCTCGACGTCCAATCGCACCCGGTTTTGAAGTCCCACGTGCTGGACGGGCGCGCCGTCCTGCCGATGGCGTTACACCTCGAATGGTTGGCACACGCCGCCTTGCACAACAACCCAGGGCTGGTGTTCCACGGCTTGAACGATTTGCGCATCACGCACGGTGTGATGGTGGAAGACGGCGTCACCGCGAATCTGAAGGCGTATGTCGGCAAGGCGGTCAAGAACGACAAGTTCTTCACCGTGCCGGTTGAACTGCGTGGCAAACGCCGGGACGGCCGGGACGCGATTCACTCCCGCGCCGAACTCGTTCTCGCGGCGGCATTGCCCAAGGCCCCGAGTCCGGAGCCGACGCCACTCATCAACCCGTACCCGCACTCGGTCGAGGAAGTGTACAAACACTTCCTCTTCCACGGCCCTGATTTGCACGGGATCGAAAAAATTGACGGCCACTCGGACATGACGTTCGTGGCCTCGGCCTACCCGGCCCCGGCACCCAGTGATTGGTTCACCAACCCGTTGCGGGGCGCGTGGGTCGCCGACCCACTCGTGATTGACGCCAGCTTCCAGATGATGATTCTCTGGAGCTTCGCGCAACACGGTGCCGGGTCGTTGCCCTGTTTTGCGGGGCGGTACCGCCAATACCGCCGCGCGTTCCCTGCCGGGCCGGTCAAAATCATCATCCGGGTCACCCGTGACAACGGATCGTTTGCTCGCGCCGATATCGACTACCTCGATAACGAGGGCCTCGTCATCGCGCAGGTTCAAGATTACGAGTGCGTCATCGACCGCCAGTTGGACCAAGCGTTCCGTCGCAATCAGCTCACCCCGAAAGCGAAATAGTTCGTTTCCCGTGTCCAGTTTCCCGTAACCAGTTTCTGGGAGAGCCGGTTCAACACTTGAACGGCACGCTCGGAAACTGGAATCGTTTTGGAGAAGCCGATGCCGGTCGCGGAGCGTGTTGCAATCGTCGGCATGGCCACCCGGTTCCCTGGGTCGGGCGCGGACCTGGATGAGTTTTGGCAGAACGTTGTCACCGGCACCGATTGTTCACGGGACGTGCCCGAGGGCCGGTGGCTTTTGGCACCGGAAAGTTGCTACGATTCCCGCGTACCCCATCCCGATGCGGTCTACTCCCGGCGTGGCTATTACCTGGACCCGTTCGTCGCGGATGTCGAAAACTTGGACATCCCGCCGGACTTGTTGGCCGGTCTCGATCCGTTGTTTCATCTGATCCTGGATGTCGGTTACCGCGCGTGGAAGGCCGCCAAGACCGGGAGCGTGGACCGCCGCAAAGTCGGCGTGATCTTGGGCAACATTTGTCTGCCCACCGAGAAATCCTCGACCCTCGCCTGGGGGTACCTCGGCGGGCATGTGGCACGGATGATCGGCATCCCGCCGGAAGCACCGATTACCCATCCGCTCAACCGATATGTTGCCGGATTGCCGGGCGGACTCTTGGCGAAAGCGCTGGGCCTGGGTGGCGGAACCGTCACACTGGATGCCGCCTGCGCGTCGTCGATTTACGCGCTCAAATTAGCCTGCGATGAGTTACTGTCCAACCGTGCCGATGTGATGCTGGCCGGCGGGGCGTCGCGGCCCGATTGTCTCTATACGCAAATGGGTTTTGCCCAGTTGCGGGCACTTTCAACGAGTGGCCGCTGTTCCCCGTTTGATGCCAACGCAGACGGTCTCGTCGTCGGCGAAGGCGCTGGAATCTTTGTGCTGAAACGGCTCTCGGATGCCATTCGCCACGGCGACACGATTCATGGGGTCATCTGCGGCGTCGGGTTGTCGAACGACATGCACGGCAACTTACTGGCGCCCGCCAAAGAGGGCCAACTCCGGGCGATGCAAGCGGCCCACGCCCAAGCGGGGTGGAAGAACCAGTTCGCGGATTTCATCGAGTGTCATGCCACGGGCACGCCGGTGGGGGATGCCGTTGAATTTGAAAGCTTGCGGGAACTTTGGGGCGATGCCGGTTGGAAAGCCGGGCAATGCGCGATCGGCTCGGTGAAGTCCACCGTGGGCCACTTGTTGACCGGCGCCGGTGCGGCAGCGTTGACGAAAGTCTTGCTGGCGATGGCCAACCGGACCCGCCCGCCGCAAGCAAACTTTGCCAGCCCGAACCCCAACTTCGCCTATGCGAACGGGCCGTTTCGTGTCTTGCAAGAGCCGGAAATCTGGGATCCCCGCCGCCCCACGCTTCCACGTCGAGCCGCCGTCAGTGGCTTCGGCTTCGGGGGCGTGAACGGGCACTTGTTGGTCGAAGAATACGTCGGCCAAACGTACACGAGCACCGGCACGTCCAGCCTGCTGAAATCAACCAACACGACAATCACGCCGTCGCAACATTCCTCGCGGTTGATGACGAAACTCAACGAGATTCGCCAGCGGCAGCCGGGCGCAATGAGTGGGCCGGGGGCAACGTTGAACGGTGAACCCACTGGCGAAACCCCCGAACCAATCGCGGTCGTTGGCCTCGCCACCCACTTCGGCCCGTGGGAAACGGTGCGGAGCTTTCAGGAGTTCGTCCTGGGTGGATCGACAAAGCCTGAACCGAAGCCGAAACAGACGGGGTGGCAATCCGCCGACCGACCCTGCCCGCCCGGCTACTACATCGAAACCCTGACGACACCGCTGGATCGGTTTCGCATTCCGCCGGTCGAAATAGAGGAAATGTTACCGCAACAACTCCTCATGTTGAACGTCGCTGCCGCGGCGCTCGATGATTGCAAAACGTCGGCCAAAACCGATGTCGATGACCCGAGAGCCGGTGTGTTCATCGGCCTCGGACTCGACCTGAACACCACGAATTTCCACTTAAGGTGGTCGGCGAAACAGAAGGTGGACGCGATCAACCCGCCCCGTAAACGGGTGTTTGTTGAGGGGCAATCGCAACAGCCCCGGACTCTCGACGAATGGCGACAAGACCTCGTCGAATCCGTTACGCCACCCCTAAACGCGAACCGGACGATGGGTGCGCTCGGGAGCATCGCCGCAAGTCGGATCGCGCGGGCGTTCCACTTCGGCGGGCCGAGTTTCACGCTGTGTAGCGAAGAAACTTCTTCAGCGCGAGCGGTCGAACTGGCGGTGCGGGCACTGCGATCGAATGAACTCGACCGGGCCATCGTCGGCGGCGTCGATTTGGCCGGTGATCCCCGATCGTTATTAGCGACCGCTGCCCAACGGCCCTTTGCAGCGAATGGCACAACGGGTCCGCTGGAGACGACGAACGGCGTGTTGCCGTGCGAAGGTGCGGCGGCTGTGGTGTTGAAACGGCTTGCGGATGCAGTGCGTGACGGCGACCGAGTTTACGCGGTGATTCGTGGCGTGGGCACGGCAAGCGGCGGCGCCCCCGAATCGCTGACCCCGGACGCCGCCGCGTATGCGTCGTCCCTGATCCGCGCCTGCACGGACGCGATGATCGACCCCGCCACGGTAGAGTATCTCGAAGTCGCCAGCACTGGGTCCACAGAGGATGACCGCACGGAAGCCGAAGCGTTGGCGGCATTGCTGCAATCGCAACCTCGGCCAGTCCCGGTCACGCTCACTTCGGTTCGTGGCCAAATCGGCCATGCCGGTGCTGCCGCGCCGTTGGCGGGATTCGTTAAAGCCTGTTTGGCACTACATCATCAAGTGCTGCCCGCCACGATCACCGTCGAATCGGCACGGGCGGAATTGACCCCGGTGACAGCACGATGTCACTCCGCCAAACAGGCCCGGTTCTGGGTGCGCGATCAAGCCAGCCCACCGCGGCGCGCGATGATCGCTGCAACCGGGGTGGACGGTTCGGTGGTTCACATCGTGTTGGAAGAGCAAGCTACCGTTGCCGACCCGTCCCACCATCCTGGCCTTGTGCAACCCCTAGGAGCACGCCCCGAAGCCGTCTTTGCGGTGGAAGCGGACACGGCTGTCGAGTTGGTCACGGCGTTGAGCCTGTTGGAAAACTGGGCCGATTCGCGTCCGATGCAACCGATCGAATTTCTAGCCCGCCACTGGTTGAAACAGACCGGAGCCAACCCGACCAAGAAACTCGCCGTGACATGCGTGGCTCGGAGCGTGAGCGAGTTGCACGAGCAAATCGACTTCGCGCAAGAATCATTGCAAAACCGCCCGGATGTTGCGATCCCGGCACCGAACGCACCCGAGTTACGGTCTGCGTTCCGGGACCGCGTTTTCTACACCCCGGCACCTCTCGGCGACAGAGGGAAAGTGGCGTTCGTGTTCCCCGGTTCGGGCAATCACTTCGCCGGAATGGGCCGCGACCTCGGCGTACAATGGCCGGAAATTCTTCGCCGCCAACAAACGGAGAACGCCAACCTCTTCAGTCAGTACACGCCCAATCGGTTCTGGACCGAAACGATCCCGGCCCCGACGACCGCGAAAGAGTTCCTGTTCGGCCAAGTGACACTGGGCACCCTCACCGCAGACTTGTTAACACACCTCGGCATCCAAGCGACTGCGCTGATCGGGCAAAGCCTTGGCGAATCAGCGGGGTTGTTCGGGATGCGCGTCTGGCGGGACCGCGATGAGATGCTGAAACGCATTCAGCAATCGTCCCTGTTCGCCACGGACCTCGCCCCGCCCTACGATGCCGCCCGGAACTTCTGGGGACTGAGGAACGACGAGTCGGTCGATTGGGTCTCCGGGGTCATGACCTTGCCGGCGGACGACATTCGCGCCGCAATGCGACCGGGGCTTCGTGCGTACTTGTTGATCGTGACGACGCCGACTGAATGCGTCATTGGTGGCTTGCGAGCCGATGTCGAAAAGCTGGTTACGCAATTCCCGGCGGGCAAGTTCTTCCCCCTGAACGGCGTGACGTTGGCCCACTGCGAACTGGGCCGACCTGTTGAGCAACCGTACCGCGCACTCCACACCCTCCCGACGACACCACCCGCGAATCTCGTCGTTTATAGCGGGGCGTATGGCCGTGCGTACAAGCCCACCCCGGAGTCGGCTGCCGATTCGATTACCGCCGGGTTACTGAACACGATCGACTTTCCTGCCGTCGTTGAAACGGCCTACAAGGACGGCGTGCGGTTCTTCCTCGAAGTTGGTCCGGGCAATTCCACCACCCGGATGATTGCAGCAATTCTGACCACCCGCCCGCACGTGGCCCGCGCGATCTGTGTGGCCCGGCAAGACAACGTTTCACTGGTCCTGCGCTGCCTCGCCAACTTAATCGCGGAGCGGGTTGCCGTGGACTTGGGCCAACTTTACGGCAACGAAACGCGGTGTGCCGGGCATCAAGACGTGTCGGTGCCGCGCAAGATGGTCTTGAAGACCCGCGTCGGTTTGCTGTCCGAAAAACCGCCATTGCCGCCGTGGATTACGCCGCCGCCGTTCGTCAGCAGCGAGCCGATTTCGTACCCCGAAATTCTCTTCACCCCGGAGCCAATCAACCCCGACACGTCCCGAAATCTCTCGGACCGCTCGACGAGTTCCACGATCCTCGCGGCACTCCTCGCCGAACCAGAAGTGGAAGTCGAACCCGCCTCGCTTCCCGTCACGCCGATGCCCCGCCCGAGTCTGCATGCGGATGATTTGCGTGTGACATTCGCGCCGTTCGTTGACGCCGCCGAGGCCAGTCAAGCGGGAGTTGTGGCCGCGCACGACAGCTACCTAGAATTTCAAAGGGCAGCCGCGACAACCACGGCGACACTCGGCACGCAGACGGCGTACATCGCCCGGCTACTCGGCGGTTTCGATGACGATGATGATGAACCGGAGATTGTGACACCCAGTTTCAACCCCACCCCACACCTCCCCGCAAGCGGGGAGGGAGTAAAACAGTCTTCCCTCCCCCCGCTTGCGGGGGGACTGAGGGGGGTCGAGTCTGCCACCCGTTCCGCGAACGGTCCTGCGTCGGGTGGCAGTCTCGACCCCACCCCACCCCTCCCCGCAAGCGGGGAGGGAGCCAGTCCTTCCCTCCCCCCGCTTGCGGGGGGACCGAGGGGGGGCGAGTCTGCCTACCGCCCCGTTTGGCCGTCCCAAGAGCCGCCGCGTTCGCTGTCAACGGATGACTGTTTCCGGTTCGCCGCCGGCAAGATTGGCGACGTACTCGGGCCGACGTTTGCGCCGATTGATGCGTTCCCCACACGGGTGCGGTTGCCGGACGGCCCACTCATGTTGGTCGATCATGTCCGCAGTATCGAAGGCGAACCGTTGTCGTTAAAGTCCGGTCGCGTGGTCACGGACCACACGGTCCATGCGGGCCGGTGGTACCTGGACGCGGGGCGATGCCCCACCAGTGTGACGGTCGAATCCGGGCAGGCGGACTTGTTCCTGGCCGGGTTCCTCGGCATCGACCTCCGGACCCAAGGCGTCGCGGTTTATCGCCTGTTGGATGCCGTCGTGACGTTCCATCGCGGCCTGCCGAAGGTCGGCGAGACGATTGTGTACGACATCCACATCGACGAGTTCTTCAACCAAGCCGATGCGTGGCTGTTCCGGTTCCGGTTTGAAGGCAGCGTGAACGGCGAGCCGTTGCTCTCGATGCAAAACGGCGTCGCCGGGTTCTTCACACAAGCCGCCCTCGCTGCGGGGCAAGGCATCGTCCAGACGAAGCTCGACAAGCAACCGATCCCTGGGAAAAAGCCCGCCGATTGGACGCCACTCGTGCCGTTCGCGGTGGGGTCGTTGTCGCCCGCCCAAGTCCAAGCCCTTCATCGCGGCGATCTGGTCACCGCCTTCGGGGCAGACTTCGCAAAGCTACAGATAAGGCACCCGATGAAGTTGCCGTCCGGGATGTTGCGGTTGCTCGATCAAGTGTCGCTCCTGGACCCCAACGGTGGCCGGTTCGGGCTGGGGTTCGTGCGCGGCGAGTACGCGATTCAGCCGAAGGAGTGGTTCATCGAATGTCACTTCATCGACGACAAAGTCATGCCCGGCACATTGATGTTTGAATGCTGCCTGCACACGCTGCGGGTGCTGCTGATGCGGATGGGCTGGGTGGGCGACGATGGCGAAGTTGTGTGCGAACCCAAGCCCGGTGTGAAGAGCCGACTGAAGTGTCGCGGCCAAGTGCTGGAGACGACAGGTATCGTCACCTACGAAGTCAGCATCAAAGAAATCGGCTACGCGCCGGAACCCTACTGCATCGCCGATGCGCTGATGTACGCCGACGGCAAGCCGATCGTGGAGATCACAAACCTATCGTTGCGGATGGCCGGGTTGACCAAGGAGAAGCTAACTCAGTCATGGGGGCAACTGCCCAACGCCACAAAACCCGCGATCTACGACAAGTCCAAAATCCTGGCGTACTCCAACGGCAACCCCTCCGAAGCGTTTGGCGAGCCGTACAAAATCTTCGACCAAGGCCGCATTCTCGCCCGGCTACCGGGACCGCCCTACCAATTCCTCGACCGCATCACCGCCGTGACCGGCGAACCGTTCGTCCTCAAAGCGGGTGCGGCTTGTGTTGCGGAATACGACGTGCCGCCGGACGCATGGTACTTTGAATCGAACCGCTCCACGCGAATGCCGTTCAGCATCGTGTTGGAGATTGCGCTGCAACCGTGCGGGTGGTTGGCGGCGTATTGTGGGTCCGCCCTCACAAGTCCGAACGACCTGTCGTTCCGCAACCTCGGGGGGCAGGCCACGCAGTTTGTCGAAGTCACCCCGGACATCGGCACGCTGACCACGCACGTGACGATGACGCAAGTGTCGAACTCCGCCGGGATGATTATTCAGCACTACACCATGCTCGTCATGAATCGGGATCGCAAGGTGTACGAAGGCTCGACGTACTTCGGCTTCTTCGCCAAGGACGCACTGAAAAATCAAGTCGGAATGCCGACGGCCAAGGTGCCGTACATTAGCGCCACCCAGATGGCACTGCCCGATTTTGAAAGCGACCGCCTGCCGCACACTGCCCCATTTCCAATGCCGATGATGCGCATGATCGACCGCATCGACGGCTATCTTCCAACAGGTGGTCGCAAAGGTTTAGGCATCGTGCAAGGGCGAATCGCCGTCGATCCGGCATTCTGGTTCTTCAAGGCCCACTTCTACCAAGACCCGGTTTGGCCGGGTTCATTGGGTCTGGAATCGTTCCTCCAACTGCTGAAGTACGCCGCCTGGAAGCGCTGGAAAGTGGCACCACCGAAGGGTTGGCAAACCGTGGCGTTGAACCAGAAACACGAGTGGACCTACCGGGGCCAAGTCGTGCCAACGGACCGCGACGTGAAGGTCGTTCTGGAAATCACCGCCGCCGATGACACCAACCGCCGTATGACCGCCAACGGGTTCCTGACCGTCGATGGCCGAATCATCTACCAGATGACCGGGTTTACACTAGAGTAGTGAGTCACTCGCAAGTGTGCGGTATGACTCTGCTGCACGCAAAAATCGGAGATCGTACCAGAACGAAGCGTTGATTTTTGTGCTGTGGCCCTGGAGGGGCCGAGGGTTGTAGCCACGGGTGGAGCGCTTCGCGCAACCCGTGGAAGAGGATTGCGTGAATGGAACTGCCCTGGAGGGGCAGAGGAATTCCTTCGCCCCTCCAGGGCGAGTTGTTAGCGGGGTGCGAGTTCCACGGGTTGCGCTTCGCTCCACCCGTGGCTACATTCCGGTGCCCCTTCAGGGCACAAAACAACTCCAGTAGTTTGACGCGATGTATGACTCCCAGACCACAGTGATGTTTCACTCTCACTAGGCCCGCCGCACGATGCATTATAACCGTGTCTACCTCGAATCCATTGGCTACGAGCTACCGCCGGTTGTGATTTCCACGACCGAGTTGGAAGCACGCTTGAAGCCGATTTACGACGCCCATCGGTTACCGATGGGGCAACTGGAACTGCTCACCGGCATTACCGAACGCCGGTGGTGGGAGCCAAATTATCGGCTGTCGCAGGGTGCGACGGCGGCGGGGCAGAAGGCGTTGGCGAAAGCTCGGTTCAACCCCAAAGACGTTGACATCCTCATCTACGCCGGCGTGTGCCGCGAGCAGTACGAACCGGCCACGGCGTGTGCCGTCGCCGCGAACCTCGGCATCAGCACCGATGCGACGATGTACGACTTGAGCAATGCTTGCTTGGGCGTGTTGAATGGCGTGATCGAAGTGGCGAACCGCATCGAACTCGGGCAGTGTCGCGCCGGGTTGGTGGTCAGTTGCGAGACCGCCCGCGAGATTAACGAAACGGCCATCGACAACCTGAACGAGACCAAGTCACTCGACGTGTTCCGCTCCTCGCTCGCCACGTTCACTGGCGGTTCCGGTGCGGTGGCGATTCTTGTCACCGGCGAAGACATGGCACCGTCCCGTCGGCGCCGGTTGGTCGGTGGAGCGGCGAAGAACGCGCCGGAACACCACAATCTGTGCAAGTGGGGCGTGCGGTCGATCCTGCCGACTTCCGTGGGCCGAATGATTGAAAACAAAGTCCCCGCCGTGCTCGATCAAGTTCTCGGCACGCAAGCCGGGACACTGGTGAAGAGCGGCTACTCGCTCGGCATGAAGCACGTCATGATGCCGTTCATGGAAACCCACGCGGGCGAAGTGCTGAAGTTCGGCGTCGATCTCGGCACGCGAACCTGGGTGACGTTCCTGACGAAACTCGGCTGGGCGAAGGAACAGATCGACAAAGTCATCTGCCACCAAGTCGGCGCCGGGCACCGCGACGCGATCCTGAAGGGCTTCGGCATCTCGCCGGACAAGGACTTCAACACGTTCCCGTTCCTGGGCAACATTGGCACGGTGTCGCTGCCGATGACGGCGGCGATTGCGGAAGAACGCGAGTTCCTGCAACCCGGCGACCGCGTCGGCTGGCTCGGTATCGGCAGCGGGTTAAATTGCCTCATGTTGGGGATCGAGTGGTGAACCCGCTGTACCCGTTTACCGGCCACTACCACGACCGCCCCGGCGGTCGTTTGCACTTCCTGGACGAAGGCGACGGCCACCCGGTCGTGATGGTCCACGGCAACCCGACCTGGAGTTTCTACTTCCGTAACCTGGTGCTTGCCCTGCGGGGAACGCACCGTTGCATCGTGCCGGACCACCTCGGTTGCGGGCTATCGGACAAGCCGACGGCGGCGCAGTACGACTTCAGTTTGAAGTCCCGCATCGACGATTTGGAAGCGTTGCTCGACCACCTCGGCGTGACCCAAGACATCACGTTGGTCGTCCAGGATTGGGGCGGGATGATCGGGATGAGCTACGCGGCCCGGCACCCCGGACGCATTAAGCGGATCATCGCCACGAACACCGGCGCGTTCCCGCTACCCAAGTCGAAGGGCTTCCCGTGGTCCCTGTGGCTCGGGCGGAACACCGCAATCGGCGCGTGGCTGATCCTGCACCGCAACGCCTTCTGCCGCGCTGCCGCCAAGTGGTGCGTGACCCGCAAGCCGCTGCCACCCGAAGTCCGTGAGATGTACTTGAAACCCTACGACACCCCCGCCCATCGGCTGGCCGCGTTGAAGTTTGTGCAAACGATTCCGTTGAGTTCCAACGACCCCGGCTACGACATCGTCAGTGACACCGCGATGTCACTCGCCAAGTTCGCCGCGACGCCGCTGCTGCTGCTGTGGGGGATGCGCGACTTCGTGTTCGACAAGCATTTCTTGGCGGAGTTCCAACGCCTCATGCCGCACGCCGAGACCCACACGTGGCCCGATTGCGGGCACTACTTGCTTGAGGACGCCACCGACGAGGCTATCCTGAAGGTGCAAGACTTTCTGGCGAAGCACCCAATCCTAGGGGACTGACAATGGGCCGCGTGACCGTGGAATTTGAACTGACCAATTACGCCGACATGGTGTTGCAGGAAGCGGGTTACATCGATCACGTCCGCCGAGTGACACTGTGCGGTGTGATCGACACGAGCGTGATGAAGCTTGTTCTACCGCAACGTGTCTGTGAGACGATCGGGCTGCCGATGAGAGGGCAAGCCGTCGTCAGCGATGCCCACGTTGCGTTTAACGGTCGCGGAGGCGTGTTCAGTGCCATCGTCGAACCGACTCGATCCGATGCGCTGATCGGCGCGATCGTGATGGGGGACTTGGATATGATCGTCGATGATTCTGGCCAAAAAGTGATTCCTCGTGACCCCGACCATATCCTGACCGAACTCGAATGACCACTTCTCCCGTCAATGTCGCGTCTCATCTGGTTCGTCTCGCAGCTGCGGAGCCGACGCGGGCGGCGATCCATGTCCCACGTGGGGCCGTTAGGTATGATGGGCCGAGCGAATACACAACTCTCACGTTTGCGGAACTCAACGCCGATTCGGACGCGATCGCGCACGGGTTGGTGAAGGCGGGGATCACACGTGGGACGCGGACGGTGCTGATGGTGCCGCCGTCGATCGACGTTTTCTCGCTCACGTTTGCGCTGCTTAAAGTCGGCGCGATTCCGGTGCTAATCGACCCCGGCATGGGCATCAAGAACCTCGCCAAGTGCCTGGCGGATGCGGAGCCGGAAGCGTTTATCGGCATCCCGAAAGCCCATTTCGCCCGTCGCCTTCTTCGCTGGGCTAAGCAGTCAATTCGCACCACCGTGAACGTCGGAACGGGGCGATTTTTCTGTCAGCATTCGTTGCGGTCTATACGTGACAGCGGGTTGTCACACGGTTCTTTCCCGATCCCCGATCAGTCTTGCGACGACACGGCGGCGATACTATTCACGAGTGGTAGTACCGGGATTGCGAAGGGCGTGGTGTACATGCACGGCATCTTCGCTGCCCAGGTCGAGATGTTGAAATCGACCTACGGCATCGAACCGGGTGAAGTCGATCTTTGCACGTTCCCGCTATTCGCCCTGTTCGGCCCGGCCCTCGGCATGACGTGCGTGGTCCCGGACATGGACCCCAGCCGCCCCGCACGGATTGACCCGCGAAAAGTGGCGGCCCAAGTGAAACAGTTCGGCGTAACGAACCTGTTCGGTTCCCCGGCGGTCATCCGGCGGCTCGGGCAATTGACCAGTGACAACGCACCGTCACTAACAACGCTTCGCCGCGTCATCTCCGCTGGGGCACCCGCGACTCCAGCGGCGTTGGATGAGTTGACGAAAATCATCCCGCGTGACGTTGAGATTTACACCCCCTACGGCGCGACCGAATCGTTGCCGGTTGCCAACATCGGCAGCCGGGAGATTTTGCGTGAGACCCAACACCTGACAGCCCTGGGTCGTGGTGTGTGCATCGGGCGAGTGGTCGAAGGAATGCAAGTTTACGTGATCCCGATTTCGGACGAACCGATTGCGGAATGGGACGAATCCAGTTGCTTGCCGAGCTTTGAAATCGGCGAGTTCGTCGTGCGTGGCCCGGTGGTGACGTGCGAATACTTCCGCCGACCGGACGCTACGAAGCTGGCGAAAATCCGTGACGCCCGAACGGGCGAAATTCTTCACCGCATGGGCGATGTCGGCTACTGGGATGAAGAGGGGCGGCTGTGGTTCTGCGGGCGAAAGTCGCATCGGGTCGTGACCCCGTGGGGCACGTTGTTCACGGATCAAGTCGAGCCGATTTTCAACTCGATCCCCGGCGTGTTCCATTCGGCGCTGGTCGGGGTCAAACGGGACGGCGTGGTGTACCCGGTGTTGTGTTGGGAACGTTACGACACGGCGGTTACCAGTGACACCCTATGGTCACTCGGTTGCCGATTCATCCACACCAATCCCGTCTACACGTTCCTGTTGCACCCCGGTTTCCCGATGGATGTGCGGCACAACTCGAAGATCTTTCGGGAAAAACTTGCGGTGTGGGCGGACCGGAAGTTGGGCGAAAAGTGGCGGCCTGCAAATGCCATCGGAGCGGCACCATGAAAGCACTGGTCACGGGCGGCGGTGGTTTTTTGGGTGGCCGGATCGTGCAGAAGTTGCATCAACGCGGTGACACGGTGCGGTCCTTCACCCGCACCGTTTACCCGTGGTTGAGTGACCTGGGTGTTGAGCAGATCGCCGGTGACTTGTCCGATGTCAACGCGGTGTCACGGGCGGTGGCGGGGTGTGATGTCGTGTTCCACCTGGCCGCGAAGGCGGGCGTTTGGGGACGCTATTCGGACTACTACCACACGAACA
Organism: Fimbriiglobus sp.; assembly: GCA_043785105.1. Classification (GTDB taxonomy): domain Bacteria; phylum Planctomycetota; class Planctomycetia; order Gemmatales; family Gemmataceae; genus Fimbriiglobus. The sequence continues at coordinate 22,598 of JAYVXO010000188.1, read as the reverse complement.
CACTCGGCACGCAACATGTGATTGCCGCGTGCAAAATCCAACGGGTGCCGCGACTGGTTTACACTAGCACGCCCAGTGTGGTTCATTCTGGAATCAGTGTGGAAGGGGGTGACGAATCGTTGCCCTACCCGAAGCACTTTGACGCCGAGTATCCCGCATCGAAAGCGCTTGCCGAACAAGCCGTGTTGGCCGCGAACGGGCCGGAGTTGAGGACCGTGGCGTTGCGTCCGCACCTGATCTGGGGGCCGGGTGATCCGCACCTGATTCCCCGTGTGATTGCGCGGGCCAAGGCGGGTCGGTTGAAGCGAATCGGCACGCATCCCATCTGCGTGGATATTACCTACGTGGACAACGCAGCGGACGCGCACTTGCTAGCCGCCGACAAGCTGACCTACGGTTCGCCGATCTGTGGCAAACCGTATTTCATCAGCGACGGCCAGCCGGTCGATTTGTGGGAGTTTATCAATCGGGTTCTCGCAATGGCCAAACTGCCGCCGGTCACGCAAAGCGTGTCCGTGTGGAAAGCGAAACTTGCCGGACTTGTGTTGGAGCGAGTTTATCGAACACTCCACTTGTCCGCCGAACCGCCGATGACGCGGTTCATCGCCTCCCAACTGAGCACGTCGCATTGGTTCGACATCACGGCGGCGCGGCGCGATTTGGGCTACGTGCCACACGTCGGGATTGACGACGGGTTGCGACGATTGGCTGCGACCTTCGAGGCTACTTGAACGGACTGGCGACGCCCTTCGGGCTGGAATGAATTGCCGATTCCTTGCCGGGCTTGGTCGTCCCGTAGGGGTTGTAAAGCGGGTCGGCCACCAGCACGCCCATCCAACTCGCCATGATCGCGGTCTTGGCGTAACACTCCACGACCGTGTACTTCCCGGTGACCAAGTACCCGAAGAACTCCGCCGGCTTGGGGAAGCCGATGGTGTACGGCTCCGCAACCGGGCCGATCGTCACGGCCACGCCGTCTTTCAACAAATTCGGGCACCAGATTTTTGATGTCGCGTCCCGCAACGTACTGGCTTCATAACTGGCCAGGTGCCACGCCACGGCGCCTTGAACGTACTTGCAACAGGGGACATAATTCGCAGCCGAATACCACCCCGTGTACAGCGCCGCATCCGGGCAGGTGTCCGGTTTGAACACGTCCGGTTTGTCGTCCAAGGTCACGTCCAGATTCGCCGCCTTCAGGATCGCGGCGGTTTCGCGGAATGATTCATCGTAGCCTTCGTAGCCCGTGCCTTCTTCGCCCGGCTTCTTGGGGTCGTAAGCAAGCCCGCGCGCATCCACGTAGGCTTTGCCCTTCAAACCGCCTGCGGCTTCAACGGCCATCGCGTCGTCCACAAGCCGCTTCGCGATCGCCGGTGACGGCCCGTCCAACCGGGATGTCATTAGAACCAACTTGGCACGTTCCCGTTTAGATTCGGGGTATTGCCAATTCAGCGGGTTCACTTGAAAGCGTTGCAGCTCATACGGCGGAAACCACAGCAGCATCAATTCGGAATCGACGGCGGCTTGCGACTCGCCGTGGCCGAGTTTGTACACGATTGAGCCGTGTTTTTCCGACTTCGCACGGGCTGCCGCGATCTTCGCGGAGTCGATTGGTTTCGCCTTTTCTAACTCCTGAATTTCTCGTTGCGCCGCCAGGTACAACGGCTGATTTTTATCGACTTCGGCTTTCTCTTCAGCCGTCATCTCTTGCAATCCAACTCGCAGCGGCACGCCATAAACCGTCAGCAACACCTTGACCGCGTCTTTGCGGTCCTTCAAAATTTCCCGCAGCGGCCCGGCCAGTTTCCTGTCGTAGTCCGGCCGGGTGATGTCTTCCGTCGTGGGAAGGTCGAGCAGGATCAAGTTCTCACGCGGCACTTTCCGCTTCATCAAATAATGCTCCGCCACCTCTTTTGATGCGGGCATGTTCTTGTTACCAATGACCACCACGTCCTTCGGCTCCAGTGCGTTCGTGCTGGTCGTCGCCATGAACAAAACAATTAGTGCGATACGCATTGAGGTCTCCAAAGCCGTGTCACCAAAAACAGTTATGTGTCAATCGTCGTTGCAGATCAACTAATGTCAATGATTTGTAGGTCGTGGTCGAGGAGGCTTTGCGACGAGGCCCGACACGCGACAACCACCGCATTTCCGGCTGATCCTATTCGGTTCGCGCGTGAATGTCGGGCCTCGCAAAGCCTCGACCACGACCTACAAGACGCCAAAATCGAACAACGGGCCGTGACGCGCAGAACTTCACAATTATTCAAATCATGCCAATCGCCGATACAGTTCGGCATTCTTCTGCACGACGTAAGCCGCCGCTCGACGGAATTGCTCATCCGGCTGTTCCAAGAGGTGATCGACTTGTTGACGCAATAATTCTTCAGGGGTGATACCGAGTTGCTCGGCCCATGTCCGTAACCTAGCCAACCGCATGTCGGAAACCGCAACTGAGATCATCGTCATGTGCGAAGCCTCTTGAAAACCATCAGTGCCCAATCTCCCCTAGCAATTCTGGACACGAACCCAAGTGAATACAAGAGACGCACCCCGTCGAAGTCGTGATTTCCTACAATGGCCGTTCTGGTCGTCGTTCGTTTCACCCGCAGGAATCTTGGGCATGGCTACCGCAGACATTGGGTTGATTGGCCTCGCGGTGATGGGGGAGAACCTCATTTTGAACATGGAATCGCACGGGTACACGGTGGCGGTCTTTAACCGGACTACGAGCAAGGTAGACGAGTTCATTTCTGGGCGGGGGAAGGGGAAGAAGCTCGTCGGCACGCACACGCTGCCGGAGTTGGTGGCCTCGCTGAAGAAGCCGCGTAAGGTCATGTTGATGGTCCAAGCGGGCAAGCCGGTCGATGCGGTCATTGAACAACTCGTGCCGTTGTTGGAACCGGGCGACATCATCATTGACGGTGGCAACTCGAACTTCTCGGACAGCACGCGGCGCACGAAAGACCTGCTCGCCAAGAAGTTGCTGTTCGTCGGCACTGGCGTCAGTGGCGGGGAAGAGGGGGCGTTGAAGGGGCCGTCGATTATGCCCGGTGGTAACCCGGATGCGTGGCCGCACGTGAAGCCGATCTTCCAGGCGATCAGCGCGAAGGTGGACGGCAACGTGCCGTGTTGCGATTGGGTCGGGCAGGAAGGCGCCGGGCACTTCGTGAAGATGGTTCACAACGGCATCGAGTACGGCGACATTCAACTGATTTGCGAATCGTACCAGTTGATGTCCGGGTTGCTCGGGCTGAACGCGGCGGAGTTGTCGAAGGTTTACGGCAAGTGGAACACCGGGGCGCTCGACAGCTATCTCATCGAAATCACCCGCGACATCTTCGGGTTCGTCGATCCGGAGACGGGCAAGCCGATGGTCGATTTAATCCTGGACACGGCGGGGCAAAAGGGCACCGGGAAGTGGACCGTGAACTCCGCGCTCGACCTCGGCGTGCCGCTCACGCTCATCGGCGAGGCGGTATTTGCCCGGACGTTGTCGTCGCAGAAAGACGAACGGGTCGCGGCCAGCAAAATCCTCGGCGGGCCGACGCCACACTTCACGGGTGACCGCGAACAACTCATCGCTGATGTGGAAATGGCCTTGTACGCCAGCAAAATCATGAGCTACGCCCAAGGCTTCGCGCTGATGCGGGCGATGGCGAAGGAGAGCGGTTGGACGATCAACAACGGTGGCGTCGCGCTCATGTGGCGTGGTGGCTGTATCATCCGCAGCGCGTTCCTGGGCAAGATCAAAGAAGCCTTCGACCGCAACCCGGACTTGGCGAACTTGCTCGTCGATCAATACTTCGCCGCCGAAGTGGGCCGGGCACAAGCGGGCTGGCGGCGGGCGATTTCCGCAGGGATTGCGAGCGGCATCCCGATGCCCGCGATGTCGGCGGCGCTGTCGTACTACGACGGCTACCGTTCGGCCCGGCTCCCCGCGAACTTGCTGCAAGCGCAACGCGACTTCTTCGGCGCCCACACCTACGAGCGGACCGATAAACCGAGGGGCCAGTTCTTCCACACCAACTGGACCGGGCGCGGCGGCCACACGGCGAGTACGACTTACAACGCTTAACTCATACAGTTCACCACGTATCACACGAATCGAACGAATGAAATCCGAAAACGAATTTAACCACGGAAGGCACGGAAATCACGGAATCAGAAAAACAGAATGCGATTGGGAATGCACGAATCACTCTCCACGATTCAAGTTTCTGATCCGTGGTTTTTCCTGTTCCGTCATTTCCGTGCCTTCCGTGGTTAACATTGCTTTTGCTTGATTCGTTCGATTCGTGTGATTCGTGGTGATGAAACTTCGCTTTCAGGAGTACCGCATGGCAGCGCCAAATGTACAAACCCAAGACCCGTACTGGTGGGCCGATCCGCCATTGAAGGAGCGCCTGTTGCGTGACCCTGTGGCGGTGTTGAAGGAACGTGGCATCACGGCCCCGACCGGGCTGCATCCGCAAATTGTTCACGAGGCGTTGCGGATCGTGTCGTTGCTTTGGGTCGAAGGCAAGGTGGTGCCACTCGAACGCTTTTACATCGACCCGTCGGACGAGGGGTTGTTGTTCGGGCGAGGCGTGTGGGAATCGACGAAGACGATCAAAGGCGTGCCGTGGCTGTGGACGGAACACATTGCCCGACTCGTGAAAACCGCCGCGCTCGTGGACATTCAAATTGCACCGGAGCGGTTACCGGACAGCAAGCAAGTCGCGGAGTATGTGGCACTGTTGACCGGGCAAGATGTCGTCATCCGGCTCAACGTCACTGCCGGGCGACCGGGGCAAACCGGGGTGGTGTGGATGAGCGCATCGCTACGCCCCGCTCCTTCGACTGCAGTGCGATTAAAGAGCCTGCTCACGCCGGTGTTCAAAGACCAACCGTACTTGGCGTGGAAGACGTTCCAATACGCGAGCCGGTTGCGGATCGGTCAGGAAGCGGGCAAGGCAGGGTTTGATTCTTCGCTGATGTTGGACCCGGATCACAATGTGCTGGAAGCGGCGCACGCCAACATCTTCTTCCGGTTGAAAGACGGCTGGGTCACGCCATCACTCGGTGACGGCTTGTTCCTCCCCGGCACGGTCCGCCAACACGTCCTCGACCACGCCCCCGTCATCGTCCGCGAGCAAGTGATCCCACTCAGCCTGATGAGCGAAGTGACTGAAGCGTTCGTCACCAACAGTAACGTCGGCATCGTCCCCGTGACGCAAATCGACGACCACAAGTACCCAGTTGGGCCAGAAACCACGAACCTCATCAAGTGGCTTGCGACAACGTGAAAACGGCGGCGGGCTTCTCGTGGGTCTGGCAAAATTTTCTGGCACTCCTTCTGGAACGGGTTTTCGGCCCTGAAAGGGACGTTCTGTCAGCCCAGGGCCATGCCCTGGGAACGCTTGAAAAGACGGTTGATTTGGTTGCAAACCGTATCGCATGAACGGTCTAAACAGGTCTAAAACCATGCTCGTTGCCCGGTCCCCAGGGCATGGCCCTGGGCTGACAGAACGTGCCTTTCAGGCCCGAAAACCATGAGCATTCACCCGCCTGAAAAATTTGCCTGACCCCTTCTCGTTCGGATGGATCATCAGGCTTTGATTTTTACCCTCTGTTGGGTGGTAACTGCAATGGCTCGAAAGCGATCAGACGATGACGATGACCACGACGATCGCCCCCGTTCGCGGCGACGATACGACGACGACGATGACGATGATGATGATGACCGTCCCCGGCGTCGGTCTTCGGCAAAGAAAAGCGGCGGCACGTCGGCGGTCACAATTCTGCTCATCTTGGGCGGGGTGTTTCTTGTCATCGTGTTGATCTGCGGTGGCGTCGGGTTGTACTTCTACACGACCGTCGCTCGGGCCGTTGTTGTGAAGCAACAGCAAGTTGCTGTGAAACAGCAGCAAATGGCGACACAAGCCGAGCAACAGGCGAAAACCGAAGACAACACGGACCAAGCGCGGGCGAAGAAAATCGTGGACCAATGGGTGTCGAACGTCACAAAATCGCAGTTCTCGGAAGCCTACGCGCTCACCTCGCCAAACTATCGCAGCAAAGTGACCCAGGCGGAGTTCACTGCGATTATGAAGCCACTCTCAGGGGAGTTCTCGACGATTGCACCCAGCGTCATTCTGGAAGAACCCTTCGCAGCGAAGACCGGAACGTCGTTCGGATTCAAGCTATTCTGGACCGGGACGCAAGACGTGAATTTCCAAGTGAAAAACGACAACGGCAACTGGCAAATCGACCAAATCGCAACGAAGCTCAGTTGGTTCGGCGAGGTCAAGCAAAAGCAGAAGTGATTTTTGCGATCGAAAGCTGTGGGGTGGGAGGCGTTTCTTCCAACAAAGCTTGTCTTCGGCGGTTCGTGCTTGCAATCTGTTGCCGCGTGGCTTATGCCATACACTCATTGAAACTGCCGTTGATTTCACCCGGAAGGTTGTGGTTCCGCATGTCGATGCCCGTGGTACTGTTTGCGATCATTGCGAGCATCATCGCGGCGTGTGCGGTGGGGGTGGTCGTGAGCCGGAGTGTGGTGCGGGCGGCGGTGTGGCTGTTGTTCACGCTGATCGGCGTGAGCTTGCTGTACTTCCTGTTGGGGGCGGAGTTCCTAGGGGCGTCGCAACTGATCGTGTACGTCGGCGGGACGCTGGTGCTGGTCGTGTTCGGGGTGATGCTCACCAGCCAAGGGCCGTTCTCCGGGCACCGTGTCAAGTCGATGGAATGGTTGCTCGGCGGCACGATCGCGGCAGCGCTGTTCGGGTTCTTGGTGATGACATTGCTCAGCGTGGGACAACCCGCATCATCTCCCGCTGATGGTCCGCTGCCCGGCGTCGGCCCGCTCGGGATGACGTTCCTGGGTGTGGCGGACCCGGCCACGTCGTCACGCGGCTTGGCGTTCCTGTTGCCGTTTGAAATCGTGTCCGTGCATTTGCTGGTCGTGCTGATTGCTGCCGCATATTTAGCCCGCGCAAAACGCCGCCCTACCGATGTGATACCCGAACCCCGATACCCGATACCCGATACCCGAGCATGAATGACATCGGCCTGACACCGTGCTTGATTCTCTCCGCGTTTTTGTTTGCGTGCGGCATTCTCTGCTTCGCCACGAAGCGGAACGCCATTGGCATCTTGATGGGCGTCGAGTTGGTGTTGAACGCGGCGAACGTGAACTTCGTGGCATGCGCCCGGTTCGTGCCGTCGTTTCAGTTGGAGGGGCAAGTGTTCGCGGTGCTGGTGATCGTGTTGGCAGCAGCAGAAGCGGCGGTGGCGCTAGCGATCTTCCTGAACTTCTACAACAACCACGCCACAGTTGATGTGGACGAAGGCCACGATTTGAAAGGGTGATGATTTCGGGAAATCGGGTCTCGGGTTCCGGGTCTCGGTAACACCGAATTCTGATTACTCGAACCCCGATTACCCGAACCCCGATACCCGATCCAAATGATTGAGTTTTTTGAAACTGTTCCGGATCGGTTGCTCATGGCAGCGACGCTAATGATTGAGTTTTTTGAAACTGTTCCGGGTCGGTTGTTCGGTGCCGCCACGCTCTTGCCGTTGCTCGCCGCAATCGGGTTATTGCTGGCCGGGACTGTGCGTCGATTGAACAACCCGATAAACACACCCCCCCTTTTCGCATCCCCTTCTGGTCTCCCCCCGCATGAGGGGGGATTAAGGGGGGTCGAGGCTTCCTGCACGAGTTTTTGCGGTTCTTCAACCCCTCGACCCCCGCATGAGGGGGGATTAAGGGGGGTCGAGGCTTCCACCCCACCCCGGCCCTCCCCGCAAGCGGGGAGGGAGGCAAAACTACCGACCAAAATCGGCGGCTACTTCGCACTGCTCGCCATGATCGTGGCGACATTCTGTGCAATCACCGGACTCGTCACATTCTTGAACGAACCGCAACCCGAGCCGGCGCGTTGGGCGGAGCGAGCGGACTGGCTGCACATCGGCGCGTCCAAAATCGACAAGCCGTCCACAGCCCTACAACTCGGCTATCGCATCGACCGCCTCAGCGCCGTTATGGTCACGATGGTCACGGTGGTCACGTCGCTCATCATGCTGTTTTCGATCGGCTACATGGCGGATGAAGCGAAGCCGGTTGTGGACGACCATTCGATTCACCACACACGGCGCGGGCGGTTCGGCGAGTTCTTTCTGTACCTGTCGCTGTTCGCGTTCTCCATGTTGAACCTGCTAATCGCGGACAACTTGTTGCAAGTGTTCATCGGCTGGGAATTAGTCGGCGTGTCGTCGTTCTTCCTGATCGGCTTTTACTCCGAACGCCCCACGGCGAGTACGGCGGCGAACAAGGCGTTCATTATCAACCGCATCGGCGATGCCGGGTTCCTGGTCGGGATCGCCATCGCCTGGACGACGTTTGGCACGCTGAACATTCAGGAACTAATCGCCAACTTCGACGGCACGCACCCCGCATCCCTGACCGATTCACTGTGGCTGGTCATGGGTCTGGGAATCTTCCTGGGGTGCGTCGGCAAGTCCGCGCAGTTCCCGTTGCACACGTGGTTGCCGGACGCGATGGAGGGGCCGACGCCCGTTTCCGCCCTCATCCACGCCGCCACAATGGTCGCCGCGGGTGTGTACCTCGTGGGGCGTTGTTACCCGCTGTTCAGCCCGGATTGTTTGCTGGTGATCGCGTACACCGGCGCCGTCACGCTGTTCCTGGCCGCGACGATTGCCACGGTGATGACCGACATTAAACGGGTGCTGGCGTACTCCACGATGAGCCAACTCGGGTACATGATGCTGGCGCTCGGCATCGGCGGGTGGACTGCGGCACTGTTCCACCTGCTGACCCATGCGTTCTTCAAGGCGCTGCTGTTCCTCGGTTCGGGAAGCGTGATCCACGGTCTACACCACGAACAAGACCTCCGCAAAATGGGCGGCCTGCGTCGCAAGATGCCGATCACCGCAATTACCATGCTCGTCGGCGTGCTGGCAATCAGCGGCACCCCGTTTTTGTCCGGGTGGTACAGCAAGGATCAAATCCTTTCCGCGTCGCTGGGTTATGGTCTCGCCCACGATCGGCACATCCTGCTGTTCGTGATCCCTCTCGTCACGGCGATGCTGACTGCGTACTACATGTTCCGCCTCTGGTTCCTCGCATTTGCCGGCACACCGCGTGACCATCATGTTCACGACCACGCCCACGAATCCCCACGCACGATGACGGTTCCGCTCATCGTGCTGGCAATCTTCAGCGTCGGCATCGGGTGGGGTTGGCCGCTGTGGGACGCGGAGGCGAGCGTGGTTTCGCACTACTTGCACGAAGCCGAACCCAACAGCAGCACCGATTTTCACACCGCCCGCGAACTCGCCGAACACAACCACCTGATTGCGGGCGGCCTCGCATTACTCGCTGCTGGCATCGGAGCTTTTTCTGCGTACACGTGGCACCGCTCCGGCTCGCTCATCAGCACGGGACAACCAAGCTCGGTACGAAAACTGCTCGAAAACAAGTGGTATTTCGATGAACTGTACGCGGCCCTGTTCCTGCGACCGATCGTGAACCTCGGTTCCATCACCGCCGCATCCGACAAACGCCCCGCCAGTGACACCCCACTGACATTCGACTACCGCACCCTGGACGGCGTGCTGAACGCGGTCGGTGATTCGCTCCCGTGGCTCAGCAAGCACCTGCGGTACGTGCAATCGGGCAACGTCCGCAACTACGTCCTGTTCCTGGCCTTGACGGTCGTCGGCCTGCTGGGGATGCTAGCCGCTTTCATTCGTTAACTAAGATCATTCACCACAGAGGGCACGGAGAGCCACAGAGAAGAAATTTTAAGTATTGGTTTTCTCTGTGGCTCTCCGTGCCCTCTGTGGTGAATCCTGTTTTCATTCTGGTATTGCGCATGTTCGATTCGTTGTTCAACCCGGCTGGCCGCGAGCTGGACATGATTAACCTGGCCGTGCTGGTGTTCCTGCCCGCCGCGTTTGCCGCATCGTTGTTGTTGATTCCGAATCGGTTCAAGGAGTTGATGCGCTGGTGGGCGCTCATCGGCACGGCGGCAACGTTGACACTGGGGCTGTGCCGGTTGATTGATTACTACACGATCCTCGATAGCTATTCCGACCGCACCACGACGAACCTGTACCACCCCGATAGCCGCCTCGATTCGCGCTCCGATCAGGCCATGAGCGATGCCGCGCACCGCCCGATGCCTAAGAAATACCGCTCCGACGACCTGCTTACCCGCCGCCCGTGGATCACGCGGCTCGACATTGATTTCGCGTTGGGGATCGACGGGATTAACCTGTCGCTGGTGCTGTTGACGTGCATCATCATGCTGCTCGCGGTCGTGGCGAGTTGGAAGATTGAGGAGAACTTGCAGGGCTACTTGATGCTGCTGCTCTTCCTGCAAACCGGCGTGATCGGGGCGTTTCTGGCGCTCGATTTATTTCTGTTCTTCGTCTTCTACGAAGTCATGCTGATGCCGATGTTCTTCCTCATCGGGTTGTGGGGCGGCAAGCGGCGCAAGTACGCGGCGATCAAGTTCGTCATTTACACGCTGGTCGGCAGCGTCTGTTTGTTGTCCGCGATCATCGCGCTGTACTCCGTCAACGTGCGGGACTTCGTCGATCAGGGCGTGGTCATCAGTCGCGCCGCCGATTTGCGCCAAGCCAACCCGCAACTGTCCCCCGAACAAGCCAAGCAACAAGTCGAAGTCCACACTTTCGATTTCATCACCCTGTCCAAAGCCGGTCGCGCCGCGATGCTGGTTCTCAACGGCCACGAAGACCGCATCACCGTCCGCAAGACCGCGACTGACACCCCGATGCCGACCGACGACACCCGCGCCGTTCCGCTGTTCGCCGCTGGTGTGGACCGCGACGCGGCGCTGGCCCGGTTGAAATCTCAGAGCATTTGTACCCCCGAGTTCCAGTACATCCTGTTCGCGCTACTCTTCATCGGCTTCGCCATCAAAGTGCCGCTCGTGCCGCTCCATTCGTGGCTGCCGGATGCGCACGTCGAAGCGCCGACGGCGGTGTCGATGATCCTGGCCGGGGTGCTGTTGAAGCTGGGCGGGTACGGGCTGATTCGGTTCGCCTACCCGATTTGCCCGTGGGCGGCGAACGAACTGTCGTGGTACGTCGGCCTGCTCGGGGTCGTCAGCATCGTCTACGGGGCGTTCGTGGCGCTGGGGCAAACCGACTTCAAAAAGCTGCTGGCGTACTCGTCGATCAGCCACATGGGGTATGTCGTGCTGGGGCTGGCGTCGTGGTCGCGGTCGCCGGAGTATTGGGAGTGGGGCGTGACCGGGGCGATGTTCCAGATGCTCGCCCACGGCATCAGTTCGGCGGGGATGTTCTTCATCGTTGGCGTGATCTACGACCGTGCCCACCACCGCGAAATCGACCTGCTCGGCGGCCTGAAACAACCGATGCCGCTGTTCTGCGGCGTCAGCGTGATCCTGTTCTTCGCGTCGATGGCGCTCCCCGGCTTGTGCGGGTTCGTCGGCGAATTCTGCGTGATGATGAGCGCCTGGAACTACAGCCCCACCCTCGCCATCCCCGCCATCCTGACCACGATCCTAACCGCCAGCTACCTCCTCTGGACGTGGCAGCGCGTCTTCCTCGGCACCAACCTCGCCACCCAATCCTACCCCGACATCACCCCGCGCGAGTTCACCGTCCTAGCCCTGCTAGCGGTACTCGCCATCGGCCTCGGCGTCCTCCCGATGCTCATCTTCCTCTGGGTAGACCCGAGCGTGCAGGGTTGGATCGACGTGCTAGCGCGGCTGAAGTGAGAAGCGTATCAGAATACTGCAAGTACAAGTTGACTAGTGGCAGCGAAATCACCCTGGCTTATGTGGTGGTCAGGATGATGTCTTCGTAGACGCCTTGATCGCCGAGTTCTTCGCAGAACTTGCTGAGATCACTGATCGGGTAATGAACGTACTTGCCACACCGACGGAAAACCCAGAAGGACCGCCAATATTTTTGGGCTAATTCACAAAAATGCTCGACGGTCATGCCCGATCGCTTGATGCCGAACGGCCACACTTCAACGACGACCGGTATTGCACGGGAAAAGAGCTTCGATCCCCCAGCGAACACATAGCCCTCGTGACCTTGCACATCGATCCAAATTAGCGTGATCTCACTGGCCACGTTAGCAGGTAAGGAATCAATCATTTCATCGATCGGCTTCGCGGCCACTTCGATCACACGCCGGCCCGTCTTATCATCGGCCGGTTCCGATTGAACCTGGATCCGGTGGTCGCCGAAGTTCTCATTGCTGAGTGCGAACTTCAAATTCCCGGCTCGTTCCGATGCGGCGGCTTGTATCGCAGTGTACCGAGTCCCCAGATTGTTGTTGGCAACATTGCGATGGAGTAACCCAAAGTTGGTCGGGTCGGGTTCCACGGCCACCGCAGACGCAACCATGCCGTTGGTGAGCATTCCAATCGAGATGACGCCCACGTTGGCCCCAATATCCAAAACTGTTCCCTGACCCGCTGCGGGGATCAATCCTTTCTCACGCAGGAAAGCAACAGCATTCACGACGGAATCGTGTTGATAATGGCCATCAAAGTACAGATGCCGGCCGATCGTACTATCTTGGGTGGAGACGGTGAACAGGCCTTGCAGGGTCTTCACTGTGATGGTGGCACGTGTGAGTCGGGCAAAGTCCCAACTCCAGGCGATCCACATGTGGCGGAACCACAGTATGATTTCACGCAAGATGTCCAACACCGAGACGAACCGCCGCCAAATCCGACTGATCGTCCGCATAGAGAACACTCTCAGTGTGAAGATGAGCCAACAATAATTTTAGTTATTACAAGTTAGCTCAACGGTGTGGCTCGGTCAGACAAATTGACGAAATTTTTTCTTTTTCTTCAACTGAGCCATACTGTGCGCAGTATAAGATCGAATGAAAGGATACCATTCTGAACGATTGAGTGGCTTACCCATTCTTCGCCGCGACGCGGGCCATGCCGGTGGCTCTGGCTAGGGCTTTTTCGCGGTTGGTGCGTTCGATGCTGTTGGTCAGGGGGAGAGTTTCGGCGGCGAGGATGGCTTCTTCGGCTTTGGCGGGGGTGAGGTCGGTGGATTTGATGGCTTTGGCGGTCAGGACGGTGACGGTGTTGGTGCGGACTTGGGCGAACCCGCCGTCGATGTAGTAACGCACGATGGTGCCGCCGATGGTGTAGCGGAACTCGCCCGGCCCGAGTTGGCCGACGAACGCGGCGTGGTCGTGCTGGATGCCGATCTCGCCATCGTGCAGCGGGAGGACGACGAAGTCCGCGTGTTCATCGAGAACCGCCTTCTCGGGGGTCACGACGATCACTTGGATTTTGCTGGTCGGCGTTGCCATGAGTCTCTTCCCGTCGTTTCAAACTGAACTAAAACCGTTTCACCACAGAGGGCACAGAGAAATCCAAACCAAATTCTTTATCTTCTTCTGTGGCTCTCTGTGCCCTCTGTGGTGAATAACTCTTTATTGCCCGGCGGCGGATTTCTTCGCGGCTTCTTCGGCTTCTTCGATCGTGCCGACGTACATGAACGCGGATTCGGGCAGGTGGTCGTACACGCCGTCGCAGATGCCCTTGAAGCTGCGGATCGTGTCTTCCAACGTGGTGAAGTTGCCGCCCTTGCCGGTGAACGCTTCGGCCACGAAGAACGGTTGCGACAGGAACCGCTCGATGCGGCGGGCGCGGCTCACGACTTGCTTGTCTTCTTCGCTCAATTCATCAACGCCCAGAATGGCGATGATGTCTTGCAGTTCGCGGTAGCGTTGCAGAATCCGCTTCACGCGGTCGGCGACGGTGAAGTGTTCGACGCCGACGTACTGCGGGTCGAGCAACCGGCTGTTCGACGCGAGCGGGTCGATGGCGGGGTAAATCCCCTTTTCCGAAATCGCTCGGTCGAGGTAGATGAACGCATCCAGGTGCTGGAACGTGTTGGCGGGGGCGGGGTCGGTGGGGTCGTCGGCGGGGACGTACACGGCTTGCACGGAAGTGATCGCACCCTTCGTGGTCGAGGTGATCCGTTCTTGCAGTTCACCCATTTCCGTGGCCAGCGTCGGTTGATAACCCACGGCGGACGGCATCCGGCCTAACAGGGCGGACACTTCGGACCCGGCTTGGCTGAAGCGGAAGATGTTGTCCACGAAGAACAGCGTTTCGGTCCCGGTGCTGTCGCGGAACCATTCGGCCATCGTCAGTGCGGACAACGCGACCCGCATTCGGGCGCCCGGCGGTTCGTTCATCTGGCCGAAGACCATCGCGGTGTTCTCGATCACCGACGGGGCGTCGGCTTCCGCACTGGTCTTGGTTTCTTGCATTTCGAGCCAGAGGTCGTTCCCCTCGCGGGTCCGTTCCCCCACGCCGGCGAACACCGAGTAGCCTTTGTAAATCTTGGCAATCCGCGTGATGAGTTCTTGCAGAATCACGGTCTTGCCCAGCCCGGCCCCGCCGAACAGCCCGGCCTTGCCACCCCGCGCCAGCGGCGTCAGCAGGTCAATCACCTTGATGCCGGTAACCAGCACTTCGGCCTTGGGGGACAGTTCGTCGAACCGCGGCGGTTCGCGGTGAATCGAGCGGCGTTCCTTGTTCGCAAGCGGCTTGCCGCCGTCGATCGGCTCGCCGAGCAGGTTGAACACGCGGCTGAGAGTTTCCATGCCGACCGGCACCGAGACCGGCGAACCCGTGTCGGCGGCGAGCATCCCCCGCACGAGGCCGTCGGTGTTGCCGAGGGCCACGCAGCGGACCCGGTTGCCGCCGAGGTGCTGTTGCACTTCGCCGGTCAGGTTAATTTGCACGCGGCCCTTGATCGCGGATTCGATCTTGAGGGCGTTGTAAATTTCCGGCAGGTGGCCTTCCTCAAATTCGACATCGAACGTCGAGCCGATGATCTGCACAATTCTGCCGGGCTTGGATGCGGTCGCTACCATCAGTTGCTCCGTTATGTCGGGGCCCGGTGGGTGAGACCGGGCCGTGAGTTCATCAAGCGTGTTTGGGGACCAGGAAACTTAGGTGGTGGGCGGCATGAACTCGCTGTAACTCGGTGAGCTTGTCTTTGGGTTGGACGCCGAACAGTGGCGACGGATGCATCGTTCCGTTCCAACTCAGCCAGCGGGCCACGGCGGTTTTGTAGGCGTCCACAGCTTTGCCAGAATCGCCGCCGGGTGCGGGGATCGACTGCGGCGCGGTCGAAGCACCGGCGGGCATCGCGTTCGTGCGGATGACCTTGTCGAGCATTCCCTGGGCCACCGTGTTCTTCAATGCCAAGAAGATCGGCTTGAGGAACAACGGCAACGGCGGGTAGCCGTCAAGCGGGTACGTTAACCATGCCGTAAGGTGCCCACAGACTTGGGCCAAGTCCCACTTGCCAGCGGGTTCGTATCCGACCGCGTGCAATCGCTCAGCATCAGCAACGGCTTCGTCGAGGGTCGTCAGGTTTATCGTTCGGCGGGTCGGCATGTTATTTCAACGCCTCGGAGCCGGCGATGAGTTCGCTGATTTCCTTCGTGATGTTCGCCTGGCGGGTCCGGTTGTACAGCCGCGTCACGCCCTTAATCAGGTCGCCCGCGTTTTCCGTAGCCGCTTTCATGGCCACCCGGCGGGCGATTTGTTCGCTGACCGCCGCGTCCAGGAAGCACTTGAAGAGTCGCACTTTAAGGGCAACCGGCACCAACTCACCCAGAATGTCCGCAGCGCTCGGCATGAAGTCGTAATCAACGGGTGCGGCTTTCTCGACCACCACCGTGCTTTTCTTGGTCGTCTCCACGGTCACGGACGACAACGGTAACAGCGTTTCGACGACCGGGTACTGCTTCGAGATCGACTTGAACTTCTGGTAGACCACGACAACCTGATCGACCTGACCGCTCACGAACAGGTCGATGTACCGGCTGGCCAAGGCATCCACTTCCTCGAACTTCGGCTTGTCCTCGAAGTTCGTGTAGCTGTGGGTCGTCGGGATTTGTTGGAACTTGAAGTAGTTGATGCCGCGCTTGCCGGACACTTCGAGATCGAACGGCATCTTGTCCGCCCGGAGTTGGCGAATCTTCGGCATCGCCTCGCGCAAAATGCCGCCGTTGTACCCGCCACACAGCCCGCGATTCGCGGTGATGACAAGGTAAAGCACCCGCTTCACGTCCGGCCGTTGGGCTAACAGCGGATGGCTCACGTCCCCGGCGTTCTGGCTGAGGTCTGCCGCGAGTTCAGCGATCTTGCGGGTGTAGGCATCGGCTTCCAACGCCCGATCGAGTGCTTTCTTGAAGCGCGCGGTGGCGATGAGTTCCATCGTCTTCGTGATCTTGCGGATGTTCCGAATCGCCTTGCGGCGGCGGACCAGGGAACGCAGGTTAGCCATCGTGTCCTCGTGTTCGCGTGACCGCGAATGTCATCTGTTTGTTAGCCCGACGCGCAAGCGAGGGGTTTTGAACAGTCCCCTCGCTTGCGCGTCGGGCTAACAAGAAACATGTGCAAAGACCGATTAAAACAGAACCGGCTTGCCGAGCTTGCGTCGAATCACCGTGAACTGCCCGGCGTGCATGATCGTGTGGTTCGCGGCGAACAACAACACGTGGGCCAAGGTCGGCCCGGCCCAGCGCATCTTTTCGGACGACGGCCGATCCAGGTCGGCATCGGTCAGTTTGGCCACCGCCGCAATCGTGGCGGCTCGCACTTCGCTGAACAATTTCAGGTAACCGTCTTTGGTCAGGAAGCCTTCGGCCTTGTCGATCTTCGCGCCCTTGCCACTGTGCAATTCCGCAAACCCCGTTGGCAGTTCGGGGTAAACCGTGCCCGGTAGTTCGGCGGTCACCAGGAACGGATCGCCGCCGATCACGTTGCCAATTTGCCACGCCGCGTGGTTCGCTTCCGGCACGGGGCGAACCAACAACTCCGCGTCCGTGAAGTCCGCGATGAGCATTTCCAGCGTGCCCTTGGTCGTTTCCAAGGCAGCAATCATCACTTGGCAGCCGGTCATGGGGTTCTCGATAGAAGGCGAACAATGAATCTCATCACCAGTATGCGGCAGGGGCAATAGCCACTACTCCGACTTCTTGCCAATTGCTCAGGCCGGGAGTCTCGACCCCGGCCCTCCCCGCACGCGGGGAGGGAGCCAGATTCTTGTCTCCCCCCGTTTGCGGGGGGATTAAGGGGGGTCGAAGCCTTCCACCCCACCCCGGCCCTCCCCGCAAACGGGGAGGGAGCCAGAAAGTTCTCGCCCCTACGCTTTGAACTGCTTGTTGAAAGCGTCGATCGCGCCCCGTAGTTGGGACTCGATGTCCGGGTTGATTTCTTTCTTGTCCGCGAGGAGTTTGCGAACTTCAGGCATTTGTTCCTTCATGAAGGCCAGGAACTGCTTCTCCCAGGCTTTCACGTCTTTGCGTGGCACGGTATCAAGGCCACCCGTGTTGCCGGCGAAAATAATCATGATCTGGTCGATCACGTTCAGCGGTTCAAACTGGCCTTGCTTGAGAATCTCGACCATCCGGTAGCCACGGTCCAGGAGTTTCTGGGTGGCCACGTCGAGGTCGGTCCCGAGTTGGGCGAAGGCTTCGAGTTCGCGGAAGGAGGCGAGTGCCAGCTTCAAACCCCCGGCGACGAACTTGTACTTCATTGCCTTGATCTGGGCGTTGCCACCGACGCGGCTCACGGAGATCCCCACGTCCACGGCGGGCAACACCCCGGCGTTCTTCAGTTCGGGTTGCAGGTAAATCTGACCGTCGGTGATCGAGATCACGTTAGTCGGGATGTATGCGGAGACTTCGCCTTCCAGCGTTTCGATGATCGGCAATGCCGTCAACGAGCCGCCGGAGCCGACGACCTTGGCAATCTTATGGCCCGCGAAGTGGGCTTTGAGTTCGTGCTCGGCTTGATCTTTCCCGCCTGCCGCCCCTGGCCCGAGGTAGACCATGCCTGCTTCGCCGGTGCCGCGTTTGCGTTTCGGGTCGATCTTCGAGTTCACGCCCCAGTCCGCACCGCACTTGGCTGTGTCCGTGTTGTTCGCCACGATGACCCACTTTTCGGCGAGCTTGGCGGAGCGTTCGAGCAACCGGCTGTGGCAGTAGAACACGTCACCGGGGTAGGCTTCCCGACCCGGCGGGCGACGCACCAGCAGCGACAGTTGGCGATAAGCGGCGGCCTGCTTCGACAGGTCGTCGTAGACGCACAGGGTGTCGCGGCCTTCTTCGTACATGAAGTATTCGGCAATCGCGGTCCCGGCGTAGGGGGCAATGTATTGCAGCGGCGCGGAGTCGGAAGACGATGCCACGACGACCACGGTGTAGTCCATCGCGCCCATCTCGCGGAGTTTTTCCACGAGGGCGGCGATCTTCGATTCCATCTGCCCGCAGGCGACGTAGACGCAGATGACGTTCTCTTCTTTTTGATTGATGATCGTATCAATCGCAATCTGCGTCTTGCCGGTCTTGCGGTCGCCGATGATGAGTTCGCGTTGGCCACGACCGATCGGCGTCATGGCGTCAATCGCCTTGATCCCGGTTTGCAGCGGTTGCTTCACTGGCTGGCGATCGACGATGCCGGGGGCGGGGGATTCGACGAGGCGGGAGTGCTTCGCCAGAATCGGCCCTTTGCCGTCCATCGGGTTGCCGAGCGGGTCGATGACGCGGCCGATCATTTCCGGGCCGACCGGCACTTCGAGCAGACGGCCCGTGGTGCGGACTTCGGCGCCTTCGCGCACCTTCAGGTAGTCACCGAGAATGATGACGCTGACGGAGTTTTCTTCGAGGTTGAACGCCAACCCCTTGACGCCGGACTCGGGGAACTCGATGAGCTCCCCGGCCATCACGTCCGACAGCCCGTACACACGGGCGATGCCGTCGCCGACTTCGAGAACCTTGCCGGTCTCGCGGACGTCAATTTGTTTGCCGAAGTCGGAAATCTGCCGCTCGATGATCGAGGCGATTTCACTGGCTTGAAGCTTCTTATCAGACATGGGTGCCACTCGCCATCAGGTGGGTGCGGAGATTTTCTAAGCGGGATCGGACGGAGGTGTCGTACACCTTGTCGCCAACTTGCACGACGAGACCGCCGAGCAAATCGGGGTTGACCCAAATGTCCAGAATCGGTTGGGCGTTTAGTTGTTCGGAGAGCGTCTGTTTCAGGGCGGCAATCTGCTCGTCGGTCAGGGTGAGCGCCGTCGTCACACGAACCCGAACGCGACCGTCGCGGCTGTCACGCAGCTTGCTGTATTCGGCGTTGATTGCCGGTAACAAGTCGAGCCGACCGTTTTGATTCAGCACGCCGATGAACTTGCGGAAGGTCTCGGAGGTTGTGTGTTCAAAAGCAGCCGTCAGCACGGGAACTTTGGCGGCCTTGCCGATAGCCGTGCTACCGAAGAAGCTGGCGATCTTGGGGTGCCCCTTAACAACATCTTTCGCAACGCCGTCGAGTTCATCCCCGAGTTCGTCCACTTGCGCAGTAGAGCTAGCCGCCTGGATCAACGCCTGGGCGTAGACACGGGCAATCCTGGCTCTCATGCCCGTGGCTTCCAGCACGGTTTCGTGTTTCGTGGCATCAGCCATGCTTGCAAAGTCCTGCGGGATTCCGATCAATTCGGGTATCACTTAACTCTCAGCGGGAGCGGCGGTTCAACCTCACCCCCAACCCCTCTCCGACACGGAGAGGGGAGTAAAGACTGCTCTTCCTCCCTTCCCCGTCTGCGGGGAGGGCCGGGGTGGGGTCGAACCAGCCACCTGAGGCAAAACATCCCTGTCTAAGGGAGGGAGCATCAACCCCCCTCAGTCCCCCCGCACGCAGGGGGAAGGAAGAAGGAAGTCCCCATCGGCAGGGGTGGGGTTGCTTCCCGCCCGATCAATTCTTGCCAACGCCCGCTTTCAACTCAGCGAGCGATTCGTCGATGAGCCGACTGTGGTCGGCCGAGGTCATTTCGCGGCGAAGCGCCTTGCTGGACATCAACGCGGCGAGTTGAACCGACTTCTGGTAGATCTCGGACAACGCCTGATCCTTCGCCGTTTCAATTTCCCGCTTCGCCCGGTCCCGTTCGGACGCGGCTTCCTTGACACCCGTTTCACGTTCGACCGATCGAAGCTTGGCAGCGTCACGGCGAGCTTCTTCGATGATGCCTTTGACTTCATCTTGCGCCTGGGCCATCTTCAACTGAAGGTCGGCCCGAATCGCTTCGGCTTCCTTCTTGGCGTTGACCGCTTCGTCACGGGCGTTCAGGATCGCGTCTTCGCGGGCCTTCATCCCGGTCCGGATTTGCGGCCACGCAAACTTGGACAGCAGAAAGAAGAGAATCCCGAACACCACCAGCGTGTAGATGCTCAAGTCCCAGCGATCCGGCAGGTCGAAGATGGACGGCTCGCCACCCGTCGGTTCGTTTGCCATTGCAAACGAGGGGCAGGCGACCACGAGCAATGCCACCACTGCGAACAGTGCCAATCGGCTGAGCGTATTTCGATTCGTCATGAAACAAGCCTCCCATCAGGGACCACTGACTGCGTTGGAAGTTATTTCGCAACGAGACAGAGGACGAGGCTGATGATACCGGCCCCTTCCACGAGGCCCCCGATGATAAGCATCGTGGTGCGGATGTTGCCGGCCTGTTCAGGCTGACGAGCGATGCCGCCCATCGCGCCCAAGCCGATCAACCCCAGACCCACCCCGATGCCGAGCACCGTGATACCCATGCCCAGTGGGGCGAAGCTGGCTTCGGCGAGCAAGCTGCCGTCAGCCGCCATCACGGGGACGGCGGAGATCAGCACGAAAGCCAAAGCGGCGAAGAGCGAAGTTACGTTACGCATGGTGAATCAATCCCTTCTCGAGAAACGGTACAGGAATGTTGCAGTTCAACCCAATCAGTTAACCAAAGTCGCGTTAGTGGGCGGGGTGTTTCGCCAGCCCAATGAAGATCGCCGTCAAGAGCGTAAAGATGAACGCCTGTAGGGCGGCCACCATCAGTTCCAGGAGCGTCAATGCGGTGACCAAAATCACACTGAACGGCATGACGATGTAATACAGGTTGCTATCCGCTTCGTTGTACGCCAACCACTTCGGGTCCGACACCATCTTGATGAAGAACATCAGCACGAACAGTGCGGTGTGCCCCGCCAGCATGTTGGCGAACAGACGCACGGCCAGGATCACAGTCCGCAGAAACGGCGTCAGTATCTCGATGACCGCGAGCAAAGGAATCAAGAAGATGCCCATTAACTTCGTCGGGCCGTCGAGTTCAATGTGGGGAATGTACGACTTTAGGTAACCCGTGAGGCCGTTTTCCTTGATCCCCGAGATGTGGATCACCGCAAAACTGACCAGTGCTAGGGCTGCCGTCACAGCCAAGCTGGCGGTCGGCGATCCGAGAAACGGGATCATGCCCAGCATGTTCGCCACGAGGATGAACAAGAATGTCGTCGTCAGGTACGGGACGTACTTGTCGCCGTCATGTTCGCCGATACCGGGGCGGGCAATGTCATCACGGACGAAGAACAGAATCGACTCCAACATGTTCCACAACGTACCCCGTGGCACGTCGCCGTTCTTCATCTTGCGACCAAGCCAAATCATCATCATCGCAACAAGGAACGCCGCGACGGCAAGCAGAATGTGGAACTTCGTGACCTGGAACACGCCGCCAATCTTCGGCAGTTGGTAACTCAGGTGCAGCGTTTCAAAGAATTCCCAATGGGACGTATCGCCCGCTTCGGCAAACGCATTGAACGGAGGTTTTTCAACGTTCGGATTCGGCATGTTCTAACCCTTCACTCCGTGTGCCGAAATAACAGCTTGACTGATTGCCTTCGACTCGACCGATGTCGCCACGATGGTTTCGATTGCTAGTGCTACGAGGTATGCCGACAATAACCAGAGCCAAAACTCAATTGCCGGCTCCGGGAACCACTCCAAGGCATACACCGCCACGCACCCGCCTCCCAAACCAAACAACCCCCGCATACTCACGCTGATGGCATACCCAATCACCACAGCAGCGGGATTGGCACGATTCGTGAATGTCAACGTCACGAGTACCACTAGACCCGCGACCAACATCAGCACCGAGGATAGCACTGCGGCATGGAGGTGGACCCAGCCCGTATACGCCCCAACTACCCCACCCACGCCAATCAACACCAGCATCGACAGGCTTAACCAAACTAGCCCCCGCTGGATCGGACGGCGCATCACGGGTTCGGCCCCGGTTTGTTCGTTTCTTCCTGCTTCAACAATCGCATCGTGAACAGGACGGCAGCCCCCATTCCAACTACTGTCAGTACCAACGTTAGCCATGGCAGAGTGCCCAACCAGTAGTCCATTCCCACACCGACGAGTGTGAACGTAACCAACTCCGAACCGATGAGCGTGAAGCCCATGCCAATCGAGATCGTTTTCTTGGGATTCACCATTGCGGAACTCCCAAGCAGCCACCGCACAAAGTCCTGGCAGCATCATTGTGCAAAAAGGATCAATGTCGGCAACGGGTGGCGTCGTGATTTTTCTGGATGGCGATCAACATTCGTGAAATATCCGGGTTATACATTACGCGGCCAGGAGTGATACGTCTTTGAAGGTCTGGAACTTCAGGGTCATCAGCGACTTGAACTCGTCGGCGTGCTGGGTGGGTACTCC
>JAYVXO010000187.1:0-13566 GCA_043785105.1 Fimbriiglobus sp. | reverse complement strand
TTGCGGTTGGCCGACGCGAGTTGGCGGATCGAGGAGTACCACCGGGGGTTGAAGCAAGTGACCAACGTCGAGCGGTGCCAGTGCCGCAACGGGGTGGCGTTACGCGGCCACATCGGGTTGGCGGTGCGGGCGTTCGTGGTCGTCGAGCGGTGGTGCTTCCGGACCGGCGTGAACTGGCTGACCGCGAAGTGGCAGATCGTCCAGGATGCCGTCCGCGCGTACCGAACGACTCCGCGATATCGCTTTCTAAATGCCGCGACTGCGTAACTCCTAATATTGAAGCGACAAAGTCATGCTTCTGTAGCTGCATACTTTCCTTTCGATTCGGATTTCTTCCGTGTTTTCCGTGTTTTCCGTGGTGAATCGTTTTCTCTACCCCTTGGTCACCGGGCGTAGTAACCGGCACGCATACCGGCCCAGTCGGTTGAGCAGGACGCGGTTGAGGTAGCCGGTCGTGGCTTTCGCGCCGACTTTGCCCAGGAACTTCCCGGCGATGCCGGAGCTAACGCCGACGCCCGCCATCTGGAAGGCGTGCTCGAACAGGTGTTCGGATTGGCCTTCGATCAGCCCTTCCATGTCGTTGAGTTGACCGGCCAAGTACGCATTAAAGAACACGCGGCTGAGCAACACCGCGGTGCCCGTGCGGCCCGTTTTTAGGTTGTAGATCGCGCACAAATCGCTGAGCATGGCGAAGCTGAAGTACAGCGTCGAAAGGCTATCCACCATGCTGTTCGGCGAGGTCGCGGTCACGATCATCGCCCGGTTCGCCCAGTGTTTCACGCGGGCGTCGGCGATGTCGTCGAGGTGCGATTGGAAGTCGGTGCGGAAGCGATCGAACCAGATCGGCGACGACGAAAACTTAGCCGGGTCACGCAGTTCCGTACTCACGTGGTGAAGTTGTTTGACGATCTCCGGCGTGAACCCGACTTTCAACAGCTTATGGCGTTGCTTGTCGGTTTCGATCGGGAACGTGACCAAGTAGTTCGTCAGCGTCTGTCGGGCTTCATCCACCTTTGCATTCACGAGCCAGCGCAACCGGGTGCGGGCTTGAAGTTCTTCGAGGCTATCCAATCGCAATTGGCGGTTGCGACGAAGCCGGGCGTACAGCAATCCCAACCGCAACATCGCGTACAACACCGCCGAGGACAGCAGCCCCAACCCGGTGTAACCGGCGTACTGAATCATCGTCGGCTGCGTGGCAATGTTGGCCAGGATGCCGAGGACTTGCGAGTACAAGAACAGCCCCAACACCCCGACCGAGCCGACCAGAAACGCCGCCGCCAACGGGTGCGCAAACCACCCCGCCCACCGCATGACCGCCGGGTCGGACGCCAACAGTTCCTCCGCTTCGGCCAAGTCCCGCCGCGCCTGCTCTTCGTCCGCGTCACGCAGTAGCCGCCGGTCGTCCTCACTCAACGGCGCACTGAACGCCGGAACCTGCGCCGGCCGCCCCAAGTCGTTCTCCCCCTCCCGCAACATCGGCTCCCGCACGGCAGCGAGTGGCAACTCAGCCACTGCAGCCCGCCCCACCCCACGCGGCAACCCAATGCGGTCGTCATCATCCCAAGTCGGCGTCGCCATTGTGTGTTCCCCCAAACGCAGCCAAGTGTCCGTGTACCCGGAGTGATTCGCTCGGAACGACAGCCGCTTTTCGCTGGAGTGATTGTACCCGATGGGCAGTAGTGCGAGTTGA
This sequence comes from Fimbriiglobus sp., assembly GCA_043785105.1. Lineage (GTDB taxonomy): Bacteria > Planctomycetota > Planctomycetia > Gemmatales > Gemmataceae > Fimbriiglobus. The sequence goes on along the minus strand of JAYVXO010000187.1, from coordinate 11,873 downwards.
TCGAATCGCTGACAGGCGGAACGTGGTGTAGTATTCGTTACAAATTACCAAATTTCATTTGACAACCCAAGAGGCAGGCATTAACCTCCTTCTCTCTAAAGGTTGGCCTGGTGTGTAAAAACATACCAAGTCACCAAACTAGTTGGGGTTCTGTCCACTTCGGCAGAATTGGTTCCGGCTAATTGTTGTTAGACCGCAGAGGCAAAGGAGTTCGATCATGAGTCTTTACCCCCCCCCTGAACATCAGAATATTCCTCGGAGTGCTCTTCGCCCTCTCGATGATGCCTAGCGTCTCCCGCGCCGACTTTCTCGTCACCAGCGACACCACGAATCGAGTCCTGCGCTACAACGACACCGGGGCGTACCTCGGCGTCTTCGCCTCCGGTGGCGGGCTGGTTGCGCCGGCTAGCCTGTTGTTCGGGCATGACGGCGACCTGTTGGTCGCCAGCAACACCACGCATCAGGTGCTCCGCTACGACCGGTTGACCGGTGCTTTCGAGGGCGTCTTCGCCTCTGGCGGCGGACTGCTCTCGCCGTCGAGCATGGCATTTGCTCCAGGCGGCGATTTGATCGTCGGCAGCTACTCCAACGACCGCGTGCTCCGCTACAACGGGGTGACCGGCGCATTCAAGAGTGTCTTCACTTCGGGCGGCGGGCTGGACAATCCGATCGACCTGGTCTTCGGCACGGGCGGCGATCTCTTCGTCGCCAGCCAACAGACGAGCCAGATCCTCCGCTACGACGGGGTGACCGGCGCGTCCAAGGGCGTCTTCGCATCCGTGCCGGGCCATCCGCTCAGTCTCAGATTCGGGACCGACGGCGACTTGTTCGTCACGTCGGACTCGTTGGATCAAGTCCTGCGCTACGACGGCGCGACCGGAGCCTTCGAGGGCATTTTTGCCACGCCCATCGACCCGTACCACATGACTTTCGGCCTCGGCGGGGATCTTTTCGTCGCAAGCCGGGGCGGCGATAACAAGATTCTGCGGTTCGACGGCGTGACGGGGGCGTCGAAGGGCGTCTTCGCCTCGGTCGGCGGGCCGGACGCTCCTTACTACCTCGTGTTCATGCCCGCAGTCGCGGTCCCTGAGCCGACGTCGATTGTCCTTATCGGCACTGGAGGGGTTGCGCTGTTGGCTTTCGTCCGAAGGCGGTCGGCGCGGGCCAAGGGGACTGCCGCCTAACCTGGCGCTGCAGCGGACCCCGGCCACGGGCCGCGCTTTTCGTGCTTCCGATGCTCGCTGGCCCGTGGCTAGGGTCCGCTGAGCTTGGGTGTTCGGCCCGGAAGGGGGCACTTGGCCGCGCCATCCTGACCGGGGGTCGCGGCATCCCTAGAATCGCCGTTAGCGGTTGGAGGCGGTCCGCGTCGGACGGCTCTCCGCCCGCAACTTCTTGGAGGCAAACATGAAAACGATTCTCTCGGCGGCGTTGGTACTCGGGTTGTGCGGGCTTGCGGCCGCGCAGGGCGAGAAGGCCGACCCAGTGGGCACGTGGAAGTGCGAGTACGAGATCGGCGGCCAGAAGCGGACGTCCACGCTGACGATCACGAAGGACGGGGACAAGCTCGCCGGGACGATGAGCTGGCCGGACCAGAAGGACGTGAAACTCAAGGACGTGAAGCTGAAGGACGGGGAGCTAGCCTTCTCCGCCGAGCGGGTGTTTATGGACAACAAGATCGCCATCGACTACAAGCTCACGATCACCGGGGACAAGCTCAAAGGGAAAGGTGCCGCGGAGTTCGGGGGCGAGAAGCAGGAGTTCGACATCGAGGGGAAGCGAGAGAAGAAGGACAAGTAGCGGTTGACGGCATCGGTGGCATTCAGCGTTTCAAGGCCGAACCAGGCGTTGCAGCAGACGGCGGGGCGTAAATGATTTCTGGCGGTTTTGTTAGCCCGACGCGCCAGCGAGGGGACGGCCCCGCCCCGTCACGCCGGACAAAGATGGTACGGCGAGGGGGCGTTTCGGCAGACCCCTCGCTGGCGCGTCGGGCTAACCTGCTTGATTGACTCGCCGCCATCCGGCGAGGTCGGCGACATGACAACCAATTAGTCTGCACGAAACCGCCGCACGGGTTGAGGTGCTGACGATCTGGCACCGCGTGCCCCATTACTTGTCGTCCTTCTTCGCGTCTTTCTTGGCGTCGTCTTTCTTCGCGTCGGTCGGGGCGGTTTGGGTGCCGCTGACGACGACGTACTTGACGCGGAGGTCGGACGGGACCGCCTTCTCGGCGGTGATGGCTTTGGGTCGCATGAGGGTGACTTCGACGATTTGGCCGACGTGTAAATCGGACTTGTCGGCGGCGTAGCCGGGGGCGCCGATTGGCTTTTTCAACGCGAGGAACTCTTTCTCGGTTCGCGGCACTTTTTTGCCCTTGTCGTCAAACTTGGGCGGGGCTTTTTCCCAACGAACAAGTCCTTCGTCGTGGAACAGGAGACTGAACTTTTCCGTCTTGGCTTTGGTCGTGACCCGTGGTTGGGTCCGCCGAGAGTACGAGTTGCCACCAGACACTTGCGGAACGAGTTCGTTGACCTTCAGTGAAAAGCTGACGCCGTTATCGACCTTCTCGACTTCGCCGACCACCTTGCTGTAATCGACAAAGGCACCCCAGTCGATTTTGTCGGAGATCGCCGGTTTATCGGAGGCGACCGGCGTTTTGTCGTCCGCCGCAATCAGCGCAGTGCAACCCAGCACCAGGGCGGTCAGGGCCAGAAATTTCGCTGCAAAACGAGTCATGACGCACCTTGGAAAGTTGCAGTGATCGGGAAGTGGGAGCAATCGGTCTGTGCAAGATTAGTTGCTCTTGGTGGGAATGAGTTCCCATAAAACATGAAACCCCGCCAACCGGGCGGGGTTTCGTTGAATTCCGCACGGTCACGATCACGTACCTGGCGTGCGACCGAACGTCGAGTACTTGGGCATCACCGGGACGAACGAGTTCGGGTATCGCGTCGAAGGGTAAAGCGACGGCAGGGGTAAACCACCGGGTTGCGTCGTGGCTCTGGGTTCGGGTTTCCGGCCTAGCAAACTATTGAACGTCCGCACGAAACCGTTGTCGTCGATCGTGTTAGCCACCACGCGGCTAATGATGCGACTCGTCCCGGTGAAAATGTTCGTGGCCGCGTCGGCGGGTTGCACGATCGCCTTGTTAGTGTCGATCGGCTTCGCGCTAATCTGTGCCGACGCACTGCCCGCACTCAGCATCACAATCCCACCGACAACAATCGCCCAAGTTCCTACACTGCGCATCGTGCCCCCTCCCCTTGAGTTCCCCACAGAGTTCCCCACTAAAATCTGGGGGACAATACCATTGCGGTACGGCGTGTCAAGAATTATTTTTGTGGGTGGCCGTTTCTATCGCTTCGTTCCCGTTTTGAGGTGACCCTGATGGCGGAGCCGATTGCGTTTACACACACCTTTCGTGTGCCTGCCGAAGACATTGGCCGGATGGACCACGTGAGTAACGTCACGGTGGTTCGGTACGTTCAGGACGTGGCGGCGATGCACTGGCTGTCGGTTGCGCCGGACGACGTGAAGGCCAAGTTCGTTTGGGTGGTGCGACGCCACGAGATCGACTACTTCAAGCAACTCCTGTTGGGCGACGAACTCGCCGTCCGCACCTGGGTCGGGGAGATGTCCGGGGCGAGTTGGGATCGGCATACCGAAATCGTTCGCCAGTCCGATTCGGTAGTCGTCGTTCGCGCCCGAACGGTATGGGTACTGGTGGACCCGGCTACTGGGCGCCCGCGTCGGGTCGATCCGGCCTGGGCGAACTGGCTGATGAAATAGCGTGTCATTTGCCGTGCCGCGATCAGTATAATCTGCCAATGTTCACGCGCCGATTCCGCTTCCTCTCCGGGTGTTTCATGATTGCCACGACTCTGTTGTTAGCAGGCTGGATTATTGCACAACCTGTGGCGCCGCCCGCTGTGCCGCTTTGGAATGGGAAAGCACCACTGGCTGTGGGGGATGGGGCGACGGACAAGCCCACGCTCACGGCGTACTTGGCACCGACAGAGAAAGCCTCGGGTGCGGCGGTCGTGATTTGCCCAGGAGGCGGGTACGGCTTCTTGGCGGTGGACCACGAAGGCAAGCAGGTTGCGGAGTATTTGAACACGCTCGGCGTTCATGCGTTTGTGGTGATGTATCGCATCACAGGCAAAGACCGGCCAGGACCACTTTTGCAGGCGCCATTGCTCGACACCCAACGGGCGTTGCGGACCGTGCGGGCCAAATCGAAGGACTGGGGCGTTGATCCGAAACGGGTCGGCGTGATGGGATTCTCTGCCGGCGGGCACCTCGCGAGTACCGCCGGGACGCACTTCGATGACGGTAAATCGGACGCGGAAGACCCGATTGACCGCGAAAGTTGCCGCCCGGATTTCATGATCCTGGCCTACCCGGTCATCAGCATGGAAGACGGACTGACACACGGCGGGTCGAAGCGGAATTTACTAGGCGACAAGCCCGATGCCAAACTCGTGGCCGAGTTCAGCAACGAGAACCAAGTGACCGCGAAGACGCCGCCCACATTCCTGTTCCACACGGACGAAGACACCGCCGTGCAGCCCGAAAACGCCGCCCGCTTCTACATCGCCCTGAAGAAAGCCAAAGTCCCCGCCGAGATGCACATTTACCAAAACGGCATCCACGGGATTGGCCTCGGGAGCGACCCGAAGTGGACCAAGGGCAATGTCTACAGTGCGTCATGGCCCAAGCACCTCGCGGAGTGGCTGGCCACACGCGGGATCACGGCAAAGAAGTAACAGATCACCTCGACCTGAGAGACGACAGCATCCACCGCGTGGAGTCTAGCAAATCTTTCGGGCGTGTGAATTTTCATAGTTTTCGGCCCTGAAGGGGACGTTCTGTCAGCCCAGGGCCACGCCCTGGGGACGCGGAAAGGGACGGTCGGTTCGGTTGAACGACAACGAGCCTGAGCCGTTCTGTCATCGCCGAAAACCCGTTCATTGCCCGGTCCCCAGGGCATGGCCCTGGGCTGACAGAACGTCCCCTTCAGGGCCGAAAACCCATTGCCGACGGAGTGCCCGAAACTTTCGCCAGGCTACCGCGTGGTCGTTACAGCCTCGTTACCCGGTTTGCCAACTTTGCCGGTTACAATCCCGTTGTGAGAGTGGGTGGTGTTCCCTTCAACTTCAGGAGCCGGTCATGGTCCTCTCGGTTCGCAAATGGGTGGCGGTGTTCGCGGTGGTCTTTTCAGTCCAGGTCGCCACGGCGGCGCCGGCGGAGAAGCCGAAGGATGTCGATCTGGTCATCTGCCTGGACGTGTCCGGAAGCATGAACGGCTTGATTGATTCCGCGAAAGTCAAACTGTGGGACATCGTCAACGAACTCGCCAAAGTGAAGCCGACCCCGAACCTGCGGGTCGGCCTCTACAGCTACGGTCACGACACCTACCCCGCCGCCAACGGTTGGGTGCGGAAAGATCTCGATTTAACCAACGACCTGGACGAGGTGTACGCCAAGCTGAACGCCTTGACGATCAACGGCGGTGAGGAGTATGTCGCACGGGTGAGTCAAGCGGCACTGAAGGAGCAAAAGTGGGCCGTTGCCCCGAATGCGTTGCGGCTGATCTTTGTCTGTGGCAACGAGCCGGTGGACCAAGATAAAGCCGTGAAGCTTGCGGACGTGGCGACTCTCGCCAAGTCACAAGGCGTCATCATCAACACGATTTTTTGCGGGCCTGCCCAGCACGTCGATGCTGCCGGTTGGCGGGACTTCTCGATTCAAACCAGCGGTAGTTACGCGAACATCGACCAGAACCAAGCGAAGAACGACCTCGCTACTAACATCAAGTCGCCATTCGATGAAAAATTACTCAAGCTCAACAGCGACCTGAACAAGACCTACGTGGCCTACGGTGCAAAAGGTAAAGAAAGTGCAGAAAAGCAAGTCGCCCAAGACGCTGCCGCTGCCACCAACGCAGCAGGTGCGGCACTCGGTCGCGCCGAATCGAAGGCGAACCCACTTTACAACAACAGCACCTGGGATTTGATCGACAAGATGAAAGACGACGCGAAGTTCGACCTGACGAAAATCAAAGACGAAGACTTGCCCGAGGCCCTCAAAACACTGAAGCCCGAAGAGCGGATGCCGTACTTGAAAAAGAAAGCCGATGAACGGATTGCGATTCAGAAAGAGATCAACGACCTGTCCGGCAAGCGGGCCAAGTTCATCGACGACGAACGCAAGAAACTGCCCAAGCTCGCTGGCGAAAAATCCCTCGACGACGCCCTCAAAGGCATGATCCGCGAACAAGCCAAAGCCAAAGGCTTCGACGTGCCAGCGGCTGAGAAAAAGTAAAGTCAAGAGACAAGAATGCTCACGCAGAGACGCAGAGACGCAGAGACGCAGAGAAAGAAATTGGATTTGTATTGGTTGACTCTGCGTCTCTGCGTCTCTGCGTGAAACTGTTTGATGGACCCGTTCCCCCTCCCGAGGTTCCCGTATGTCCCGTCGATTTTCTGCCCTGTTGCTGTTGCTGTTCCCGGCGCTGATTGTGCAGGCCCAAGACCCCAAGCCCGCCGACGTGAAGCCGGCGCCGAACAAGATTGTCGCCGTGACGGTGTATCAAAACACGGCTCTCGTTACGCGGGAAGTCACTGCTCCGGATGCTGCGGGGATTACTGAAGTGATCGTGACCGGGCTGCCGAACAGCACCATCAACACGTCGCTGTATGCGGAAGGTAGCGACGGCATTCGGATTCTCAGCGCCCGCTATCGGACGCGGGCGATCAGTGAAGATAACCGCGAGGAAGTTCGCAAGCTGGAAGCCAAGATCAAAGACAGCCAGAAGAAACTCCAACTCCTGACGGCGGACTCCGCTGCCCTGAGCCAAAACACCGCGTTCGTGACGAAGCTCGAAAACTTCACGGCGGCCACGCTGCAAACGCTCACGGAGAAGGGTCATCTTGACAGCGAAAAAACCATCGCGCTGGCCACGTTCATCCGTGACACTCGGACCAAGGGCATCCGCGACGAGGTGGCCCTGAAGCAACAGATGGACGGTATTCAAGAAGAGATGGCCTTCACCCAACGGGTGCTGCAAGAGAAATCCGGCGGGGTCAGTCGCACGGAACGCGACGCCGTGATTGTGATTGAAAAGACCAATCCGGGTGCCGGTACGATTCGCCTAAACTACCTGGTGAGCCAAGTCTCGTGGCGGCCACAATACAAACTCCGCGCTGGGACGAAAGAGAAAGACCCGGTTACGATCGAGTACCTGGCGTCCGTCACGCAGCAAACCGGCGAAGACTGGAACGGCGTGACCCTCGTCCTGTCCACCGCCCAACCACTTCTCAACGCGGCACCGCCCGATTTGCGGACGCTGGAAATTGCCATCGGTGGCGCACCCGCCGGTAGTCCCGGCGGCCCTGGCTTGGTCGCCTCGCAATCCCCCGGTCAACCGGGATTGCCATTGGGCGCAAACCCCGGTGGCTTTGGGGGTGGCGCGGGTGGCTTCGGTGGAGGGGGAGGAATGCCGGCACCGACGGCGTATTTGAAGGGGTTGGAAGAACAATCCCGTGGTTTCCGAGCGCAGTCAAACTTTGAGTTCAACAAAAAGAACGAGGACGTGGGCAACTCCTTTGCCAACCAAGCGGCGGCCCTGGACCAGTACCGCGACCTACTTTCCAGCAAGGAAGAGATTGCCAAACGCGACCCCGCAACTGACAGCATCGACGGCGGCCCGAGTGTGACCTACCACCTCAAAACGAAGCTGTCGTTACCGTCCCGCAACGACGACCAAGTGCTCGAAATTGCGAAGCTGGATGTGGCCCCACGGTTCTACTACAAAGCGGTCCCGGTCCTGACCACGAACGTGTATCGCCTTGCGGATTTGGTGAACACGACCGACTATGTTTTGCTGCCCGGTGAAGCGACGATGTACCTCGGCATGGATTTCGTCGGCCAGACCAAGATGCCACTCGTGGCGATCGGCAAGCCGTTCACCGTCGGCTTCGGCGTCGATCCGCAACTGCAAGTGCAACGCAAGCTCATCGACAAAACCCGCACCACCCAAGGCGGCAACCAAGTGCTGACCTTCAAGTATCGGATTCTGTTGAACAGCTACAAAGCCAACGCCGTCGATGTGCAAGTGTGGGACCGGATGCCCCACGCCGAAGCGATGCAGACCATTGCGATCACGGTGCAGAAGGGCGAGACCGAGTTAAGCAAAGACCCGCTGTACGTCCGTGACGACCGCACCAAGAATCTGCTACGCTGGGACGTGAAAATCGACCCGAAGCAAAACGGCGAGAAGGCGATGGCCGTCGATTACGAGTACAAGATGGAGTTTGAACGCTCTGTGAACATCGGCGCGTTCCTGGCCAAATAAACCAAGAAAGCCCAGGAACGATCGTTCCTGGGCTTTGTGTTCCTGGGCTTTCTGTGCCTGGAGTTTCCCGATCATGCCGAAAGCGCGCATCGTGGTTGTCGAAGACGAACCCGCCATTCGGCGCGGGGTCGTTGATGCGCTGCGCCTAACGGGCTACGACGTGACCGAAGCGGCGGACGGGGCGGCGGGGTTGATCGAAGCGTCTGCGGGCGGCATTGACTTGGTGCTGTTGGACTTGCTGTTGCCCAAGCGGGATGGCATGGAAGTGTTGGCAGAGTTACGTCGCACATTTCCAACTCGGCCCGTGATTATCCTAACGGCCAGAGGGAGTGAGGAAGACCGGGTGCGGGGGTTGAAGATGGGTGCGGACGATTACGTCGTGAAGCCGTTCTCCGCGCGGGAATTGTTGGCCCGCGTCGAAGCGGTTCTGCGGCGGACCTCCAAGAAGCCGGTGGAGATCACCCTGATCGAACTCAGTCGCGGCGTGATCGATTTGCAACGCCGGGAAATTCGCTGGTCGGACGCCGAGCGCGTCGATCTTTCGGAAAGCGAGGTAGCGTTGTTGAAGTACCTCGTGAGCAACCGGGACCGGGCGGTGTCGCGGGAAGAACTGCTGGGCCGCGTCTGGGGCATCGGTACGGCGGGCCTTGAAACTCGCGCGGTCGATATGCACGTCGCCCGGCTGCGGGCCAAGTTAAAAGACCCGTCGGGCGTGGACCATCCTGAAGCGATTATGACGGTCCGTGCCCACGGGTACATGGCCGGCCCTGCCCTCGTGATTACGGAGGGAACGCCGTGAATTTGTCGCGTCTGCTGTTCGGCCCGGTGGGTGCGTTTTGCGCATTTTTGTTCGTCGCCACGCTGGTCGTTGGCGGGTTGGGCTGGGTCACGGTCGCGGCGTTGAATGTCGAAGATTCGCAGTTTGAAGCTCAAGCCGCCGCAGAGCGGGCGAACAAGGAACGGCTCGCGTTGTGGCGACTTGATGGCCTCATGTTGCCGACGGTGGGCCTGGAAAACAACCGGCCGTTCGCCCACTACACGGCCCTCCACACTGCGTATCCGGCTGTCGAATCGGTGCAAGACATCGCCAACACGTTCTCGCTGCGGTTGCCGTCACCGTTGCTCTCCGCCGAGCTACCGAACTGGATGCCGTTGCATTTTCAAATCGACCCCGAGACCGGCTGGGATTCGCCGCAAGTGCTGCCCGCCGATGTCGCGGAGCGGTTACGCGGCGGGCCGAACTTCTTGTCGTTGTTGAACATCACGCCCGAACGCGAACAACGGCTTCAACAACTGCGGGTGAAGTTCCCGGCGGAGGTGGTGCTGCGGACCCTTGCGGACCGGGATCGGGCGGTTTCGGACGAGAGTTTCTTCATCGTCCCGGTGCCGCTGACAAATGATGCGTCGATGCCGAAACGACCGGGGGTGTCGGTCGGCGACCCGGAACCGGGGCAGTCACGCGGACCGGGTGCGGGCAACAACCTCTTCTCGATGCTCTCGGGTCGGGAGGTTGTCCATGCCGGCAACACCCCAGCCAGTTTTGGTCGGTCCAACACAACCGTCGTGACGAACAACCCCCTCGCAAACCCTGGTGAAGGAGCTGGACAAACCGTCACAAATCGGGGTATGCTCAACGATGCGAGTAACCAATTCAGCCCGCCAACTCAGTTAGCCGCTCAAGGCATGGGGACGACGGCCAACCCAACGGGCCGGGGCAACGTTCGCAACACGAACGAGCTTGGAAATGACGAGTACCAAGCCCGCCAACGCGCCACGAAGCAAAACCTGGATCGCACGGGCGGGTTCGAGCCGCAACAACAGAAAGGTGGACAGTCTGGCGTGCCGCCTTTGTCGCAAGCGAACGAAAAAGCGGACGAGACGAGTCATGATCGCAAAGCGAATTCGACCCCCGCAAAACCGGCACAGCCGGAGGCGATGAAGAACAATCCCGAGGTGAAGGGACTCGAAGCAAAGAAAATAGCGGACGCGCCAACTCCGCCCCCCGCGCCATCCGGACCGGGTGGATTCGGCGGTGGAGTACCGGGTGCGGGTGGCGGCGGTTCTGGTGGACCGCTAGGAGGGGCGGAAGAAGGTCGCAAAGAGATGGCGCTTAACAAATTCGTGAAAGGGAAAGCAATCCCCCCCGGTGCCAAAGACCAACCCCACGATGGTGACCTGGCAAGCGCCGTCCGTAGCAAACTGTTGATGGACGAACTCGGTCCCTCCGCTCGGGGGTCGAAGAAGGCCGCGCCGACGATCCAACCCGTTGCGGTTCACGTCGGCCCGCTTCGCCCCGAATGGCTAACGGCAGACGACGGTTCGGAAATCCTGGTGCTCGTTCGAGCCGCACGGCTGGAGAACAAGACGGTCTACCAAGGCGTGTTGTTGGATTGGGCGAAAGTGCAGCAGACGCTGACGGAGCAAGTCGCGGACCTGTTTCCGGCGGCAACCGTGTCGCCGATCCGCACCCCCAGCGACCTCAGCCCGGAACGGGCCATGACCGCGTTGCCGGTGCAACTCGACCCCGGTAATCCCCCCGAGTTGCCTGCTGCCGGCGTCACGCCGTTGCGTCTCGGGTTGATCCTCGCGTGGGTGGCATCGGTCATCGCATTGTTCGCCGTGGGCTTCGGCGGACGGGCGTTGCTCGACCTGTCCGAACGCCGCATCCGCTTCGTCTCGGCGGTGACGCACGAACTGCGCACGCCCCTCACGTCGTTGCGGTTGTATCTCGATTTGCTCACCAGTGGCATGATCGAAGACCCGGACCAGCAGAAAGAATACCTGCACACACTGTCCGATCAATCCGAGCGGTTGAACCGGCTGATCGAAAACGTGCTCGACTTCGCCCGGCTGGAAAAGCGCAGCGTACAAGCCACTTTGCAACCGACAAACGTCAGCGAACTGTTGGATCAAATTCGCCAAACCTGGAGTGATCGGTGCTTGGCCGAAGGCAAAGACCTCGTGGTGCTTTCGACCGTGCCGGTCACGCAAACGGTCTCGACGGACGCCCGCATGGCGACGCAAATCCTCGGCAACTTGATTGACAACGCCCGCAAGTACAGCCGGGACGCCGCCGACAATCGCATCTGGCTGTGGGCGAAACCCGGTAAACGCGGTCGGGTCATTTTTGAAGTGGAAGACCGCGGCCCCGGCGTCGCCGCCCGCGAACGCGCCCTGATCTTCCGCCCCTTCCGCCGCGGCGAAATCGCGGACACCACCGCCGGCGGCGCCGGGCTTGGCCTAGCACTCGCGCAACATTGGGCGGAACTACTCGGTGGCAAGCTCACGTACCGCCCCGCCGACGGCGGAACGGGCGCGTGCTTCCGGTTAGAGTTGCCCGGCACGAATTCGGCGAAACCAATTCTGACCGGGCCGTGAGTCCGTCGGGTGAATTCTCTTGCTCTTCGGCCCTGAAAGGGACGTGCTATACTCTGCCCGGTAGTAAATGATCTTTTTCTGTGAGCTAGATTCTGTTCTACTCTCCTTCTCACAACGGAAGGGAGTCCCGAATGGCCGCCTG
>JAYVXO010000186.1:0-13596 GCA_043785105.1 Fimbriiglobus sp. | reverse complement strand
CGATGCATCCGTGCGCTCCGGTCTGAGTTTGCCAGCCTTACCCCAGCCGTTTACCAAGCCGCCCAGATTCCAACAACATCAATCAACACGGCCTAGGCCAGCGTTCAAAGTCCCAGACATCGACGACGCCCAAGCCACGGGCGGCGACGGGGCGTTGGTCGCCGATGGCAACGTCGTTCAGCATCGTCCATGCTTCATCGCTGAGACACACTCGACCCGGTTTGCCGTTGCTTTCGATCCGACTGGCCGCATTCACGGTGTGGCCCCAGACATCAAAACTGAATTGCGTTTTGCCAAGCACCCCGGTCACGACTGGACCCACGTGAATGCCGACCCGGACTTGCCAACGGGCGCTGTGGTTCGCGGCGTCGGCGATCAGGTCTAGCCCACACCGTAATAGTGTTAACGCGGGGTTAGCGATCGGTGCGGACAAACCCGCCACGCCCATGAAGGCGTCGCCGATCGTTTTGATTTTTTGCACGCCGTGCCGGTTCACCGTCGTCTCAAATCGCTCCACTAAATCTTGCAGTAATCGGATGACGTGCCCCGGATCGTCGCGGTATTTTTCGCTGAAGCTCGTGAACCCGACGACATCCAGAAACAGCACGCCAACTTGCTCGTGGTGTCGCGGTTGAATGGTCCCGGTTCGTTCCCACTCCTCGACCGCAGCCGGTGGGAAAAGTGCCCGCACCAAACTGGCGATGCGGGCTTGATACTCGACTTCCCGGTCCCGCAGCCGCTTCTTTTCCAGGCACCCGACGATGCGGGCGCGGAGCAATTCGGCTTTCACCGGGCGCGTCAAATAATCCTCCGCCCCCGCCGCGATGCACGCCAACACGCTGTCATCTTCACCCAGTGCCGAAACCATAATCACGGGGACGTGCCAGAATCGGGCGTCGGTTTTTAACCACGACAGCACCTCCGGTCCGGTCATGCCCGGCATCATCACATCGAGCAAGATCAAATCAATCGGTGCCTGATTCGATTCCAAGCGTTGCTGGGCTTCTTGACCGCCCGACACGACCTCGACGGTGTGCCCTTGCCCGATCAAGATCCGGGCGACGAGATCGCGGTTAAACTCGTTGTCATCCACGAGCAGAATTCGCCCTGCAAGAGGCTGGACCGAACTTGCGGAGGGGTTCGCACCGGCACGTGGTAACCGGGCGAGCATTTCCCAAACCGGGCCGGTCAACGTCGGCGTGGCAGTTCGATTCTGGCCGAAGTTGACCACCTGTTCGATGAGTTCAATCACGCCCTGTGCGGCACAAATCGTTCGCTGAAGATCGGATTTCAAAGCCGTGACCACGGCAGCCGGAGCGCCTTCGATGATGTCTTCGCAGGACATCACTACATACGAAGCCGCCGCCCGCAGATCGTGCCGGACTGCCCGCCAGTAGCCCCGGTCGTTAGCGGCTTCTAGTGGTGTTTCGGACTGCGTGAGTTTCTGCACGACATCGAAAAGGTGTTCCGCCCGATCAACGATCCGCCGCGTGGCTGTGATGGTGTCAGAGGAATCCGTCCGGTCGGCCTTTCCGTTCAGGTCTCGTGCATATTGCGACAATGCGGTCGAGGGTGCGGTCAACTCTTGCCGCAAATACGCCACCCAAGCGCGGTGCGTCAGAGCGTTCGGTGAACCCAAATCAGCAGTCGGTAACGACACGGTAAAAAGACCCATCGGGACGAGCGGACGCCAGCAGCACAAACGCATCTTCAATCATATGCGAAACCCGCGATAGCCGTACTTTCAGCACGTCCGAGTCGGGGTTGCGGGGTCGGAAATGGGGCGGTATAGACCACACGATCGCGTGAGGATTTTATGGCTCGGGACCGCCCCCCAGGACTACGGCCTGAGCGCAACGTAAGGGACTTGGAACCATGCAGACAGAAGTTTCTCGCCTTCGCATTTGGGTTCGGCGACTTGTGGCCTTCGGCGTCGTGGCCCTGGCCACCGGAGCGATTGCCGAATCCGCTCGCACCCAAACGCCGGGCAAAATCCCGCCACTGCCAGCAAACACGCCGCCGTTGGCCAAAGCCGGGACCGAGGACGATTACAACCGGCCCGTGGCGTACATCTACGGCAACATCCCGATTAGCCGCAAAGACCTCGGCGAATTCCTGATGGCGCGGGGTGGGCATGACAAACTTGATTTACTCATCAACAAAATGGTGATCGAAGCCGAGGCCAAGCGGCTCAAAATCACGGTCACGGAAAAAGAGATCGAAGCGGCGTTCCTCTCGGACGTGGAAGGGCTGCAAGTGAAGAAAGCCGATTTCGTGAAAGTCGTGCTGCCACGGTACGGCAAAACGCTGTACGAATGGATGGAAGACGTGATCCGCCCACGCTTGCTCCTAACAAAAATGGTCCAAGACGGCGTGAAAGTGACGGACGACGAAGTCCGAATGCAGTTCGACCGCGAGTACGGCGAGAAACGGGACGTGCAAATCATCATGTGGCCCAAGGGGGACGACTTCAAGATGATCCAAGGGATTTACGCAAAGGCTCGCACGAGTCAAGAAGAATTTGATCGCGCCGCCCGTGCGATGGCCAATCCGTCACTTGCGGCAACGGCCGGGAGAATCAAGCCAATCTCCAAGCACACTTACGCCGAAGATAAAACAGTCGAAGATGTTGCATTCCAATTGCACGTCGGTGAAGTCAGCCAGATTCTCGAGACGACCCAAGGCAAGCTCGTGATGAAACTGCACGGCATCATCCCGCCGGACAACAAGGTCGATGTGGCCAAAGTCCGTGCTGCTCTTGAGAAGCAAGCTTACGATGAAAAGCTGGCCGTCGAGATTCCAAAACACTTCAAGAAATTGCTCGAAGCGGCCAACCCCAAGGCGATTTACGACGGCCCACCCAACTGGCGTTGGAGTGGCGACACTGCTGACGCCACCAACGAGATTCTGCGTAGTAATATTCAACCGGCTGCGGCCACTACACCAGCACCGGCAGCCAAGAAACCGGGCGGGATGTAAGAGCCTGGTTATCAACGAAACCCAAAGCCCACGGATGATAATCCGTGGGCTTTCCTGTTTCACACTGTGCAGAAAACGTCAAGTCACCATGCCCTCTTGGGATGCGTGCGTATCATAACGGGATTCGACTTCAGGATTGAGTAAGGGGCGATCGGAATGGGGCATGAGGAGCCGGCAACAGGGATGGTTAACAGCGCCGAGGTTGTGCCCAACGCTCATGAGCCGGGCGGGTATCGGGAACTCATTGCGTTGTCGTTGCCGTTCATCTTGAGTGCGAGCTTCGGCACGATTCAAATTTTCGTCGATCGCGTGTTCATCTCGCAAGTCAACGCGGACTGCATTGCCGCGACCATGCCGGCGGTGGGGTATTTCTGGACGCCGATTCTGCTGTTTAGCAACACCATCATGTACGCCACGGTGTTCGTCGCGCAGTATGCGGGTGCGAAACGGCCCCATCGCATCGGCCCCGTGGTTTGGCAGGCGCTTTACTTCAGTGTGTTTGCCGGCTTGATCTTTCCGTTCTTCGCACCGATCGCGGATGGCATCATCACGCTGACGAACCACAAGCCTGCCGTGAAAGAACTGGAATCGGTCTATTTCGCAGCCCTAACGTTTGCGGCACTGCCGATGCTGTTGGTCGCGGCGGTGAACGCCTTCTTCGCCGGGCGTGGGGATAGCTGGACGGTTCTCGGCATCAACGCGCTCGGAATTTTTGTGAACGCATCCTTGGCCGTACCGTTGATTCTTCTCCAAAAAGACAACCCAGCAGCAGCGATGGCCGGTGCGGGGTATGCTGCCGCGTTGGGGAGTGCGGCGTCGGCGGTGCTGGGGCTGTTCTTGCTGTTCCGCAAGAAACACCGTGCCGAGTATGGCACACTCACCGGGTGGCGATTTGACCCCGCTCTGTTTTCACGCCTCATGAAGTACGGCTTGCCCAACGGCGTGCAATGGTGCATTGAAGGGCTGTCGTTCACGATGTTCGTGTTGCTCGTTGGCAACATCGGTGACCGCGAATTGGCGGCAACGACCCTGACGTTCTCGCTAAATCTGTTGACCTTCTTGCCGGTGATGGGCCTGGGCCAAGGTGTGGAAGTGCTGGTCGGTCGGCGGCAAGGCGAAGAGCAACCCGATCTCTCCGCGAAGACGACCTGGACCGGGGCGAAGTTGGCCACCGCGTACATGGTGTTCGTGGCGGTCATTTATTGCGTGCTGCCGAACCAGTTGACCGCGCCATTCGCCGAAGGCATGAAGCCGGACGAATGGGCCGCCGTCGGGCCGATGATCCCGATTCTGCTGCGGTTCGTCGCGGCGTATTCCTTGGCCGATGGCGTGAATATCATCCTCGCTTATGCCCTTCGCGGTGCGGGGGATACGCGGTTCGTGACCATCGTGGCCATCGGACTTTCCTGGCCGCTCATGGTGTTGCCGACGTGGTACGCCTCCCGCAATGGGTTAGGGATTGAAGCAGCGTGGGCGTCCGCGACTTTGTATATTGCGGTGACGGCAGCCGTGTACATTTTTCGCTTCCGGGGTGGCAAATGGCGTACCATGAAAGTGATCGAAACCGTCGTTGCGGACCCCGACTTGGTCGTGAACGAGTCTCCCGAACCCGTCAACCAAACTGCGGCGTAACCCACTCGTGGAACGACTCTCGATGACTTCTCTTCCGTCGTCACCAGCCTACGCCCGTTTGACCCAATGGGAGCGGATCGGGCTTGTCGTATTCGCCTCGGTGATCGTGGCGTTTGGCGCGTTGGTGGTACTTCGGTCGGCCTATCAAGAGACGCGCAAAACCGATTTCGGCGTCTACGCCCGTGCCGCCCACGCCATCCGAGTCGGCAACGACATCTACCACATCCACACCTGCGACGACAACGGTTGGCATTATTGTTACCCGCCACCGTTTGCCATTTTAATGGTGCCGCTAGCCGACCCGTTTAACTGGGAAGAACGCACGGGCTATCTGCCCTTCGGTGTGTCGGTGGGGATCTGGTACGCGCTCAGTATCGGGCTGGGTTGGTTCAGTGTGCATCAATTTGCGAAGTATGCCCTACCGGATGCGATACCCGGTAGCCGTCGCTGGTGGTACGCGCGGATGGTGCCGATATACGTGTGTATCGGCGGAATTGGCTACACCGTTTCCCGTGGGCAAGTCAACGTCTTGTTGCTCGCACTGATCGCCGGAATGTATGCCGCCGCGATGCAGCGCCGACCGATTGCCACCGGCGCGTGGTTAGCCGGGGCGATTGCCCTCAAAGTGATTCCAGGTTTCTTAATCTTATTTCCGCTAGTCCGGCGAGAGTGGCGTGCTGCCTTCGGGTTGGCGCTCGGTTCGATTGTGCTGCTGTTCATCCTGCCGGTTAGCGTGTGGGGAATCAACGGCGCGATTCAAAATAACCTCACCTTCGTCGATGCAGTGCTGACGCCGGGCGCGCTTGGCACCGGCGACCAAACTCGCGCCAAGGAACTGACTGACACCACGTCCACCGATAGCCAATCGTTTCAATCGATGATCCACAACCTTCGGCACCCCGACCCCGACACCCGCCCGAATACCGCCGACAGTGTCACCCGGCTGTCACACTGGGCCATCGGCGGCGTGATGACACTCATCACGCTCATCGTGGCGTGGCGACAACCCCGCCCGACGGCCGCCGATCAACTCGTATTCCTCGGCTGCCTCACCGCGATCATGCTGCTGCTATCCCCGGTGTCGCACGTCCATTACTACACACTCGGGCTACCCCTCGTCGCCGGACTCTGGCTCAAGAGCCTCGACGACCGACCGGGCCGCTTAGTCTCCAGCCGCGCCACGTTAATCCTGCTGATCGGTTGGGGCACAATCACCACCGCGATTTTGCTGCCGTATGAATTGACCAGCATCGGCCGCGAGTACGGCGCCGGCACCGTGGCCACTGTGGCGCTATGGGCGTTTGCGATGCGGCAATTGTCTCGGCATCAATCGTCGTGATCTTCACCGTGCCGCTTGTTGAACGAAACGGCCAGTGACCGAAACCGTTGCCGAATCCCAACGACGTGATTCAAGTTCCTCACGACTTACGGCGATGCCGTCAACCAAAACTAGGAGGAGCTATTTCATTTCAGTCGCTTAGTCACAGCAGTCGGTGGAACAAAACTCGGTTCGGCAGGCGGGTTCAGAACGGACTGTAACAACGTATACATCGCGTCGGACGGATCCTCTTCGGGTTTCAACCGGAGGTAGAGGTTCTTGTCATCGACGACTTTCAACCGGCCCCGACTGAGCTTGGCGAGTTGATCGGCTTTGGGGCGTTGGCGGTAGGTGAATACGAGGTCTTTGCTATCCCGGTGAACGGCGGCAATCTGCCAGCGAACGCACAAGATCCGGATCTCGGTGGCCCGCAACAGCCATTCGGCGGGTTCGGGTGGTGGACCGTAACGGTCTCGTAGTTCCTGGCGAAAGTCTTCGAGCTTGCGTAACTCGCGCAAGCGGGCCAGTCGGCGGTAAACTTCGATGCGGAGCTTCTGGCCGGGGACGTAATCGCGTGGTAAAAACGCGGGCCACGGCAGGTCCACGTTGACCTCAATCGGGACACGCGGCGGTTGCTGCTTGAGTTGTCGCACCGCATTTTCGAGCAGTTGGCAATACATCTCATACCCAATGGCCGCAATGTGCCCGCTTTGCTCGCCCCCCAAGATGTTCCCGGCACCCCGAATTTCCAAATCCCGCATGGCAATCTTGAACCCCGACCCGAGTTCGGTGAACTCCTCAATGGCTTTCAATCGCTTCTGTGCAGTCGGGGTAATCATCTTGTTGGAATCGACGATGAGGTACGCATACGCCCGGATTTTCGTCCGCCCCACCCGGCCGCGCAGTTGGTGTAAATCCGCAAGTCCGTAGATGTCCGCTTCATCAATAATGATGGTATTGGCGTTCGGAATGTCGAGGCCGCTCTCAATGATTGTGGTTGCCAATAAAATATCGGCTTCTTTCTTCACGAACGTCACCATTGCGCGTTCGAGTTCGTGTTCGTTCATCTGGCCGTGGGCAATCACCAACTTCGCTTCGGGAACGATGATGCTGATTCGGGTTGCGATTTCTTGAATATCAAAGACACGGTTGTGGACGAAAAAAACCTGCCCGCCCCGGTTCATCTCGCGCAGAATGGCATTGCGCAGGAGTTCATTGTCCCAGCGAATAATACGTGTTTCGACGGGCATTCGGTCTAGCGGTGGTGTTTCCAGGTTGGAGATTTCCCGGATGCCGAGCAGTGCGGAATGCAAGGTGCGCGGGATCGGCGTGGCTGTCATCGTCAGCACATGAACGGTGGTGCGTAAATGTTTTAACTTCTCTTTATGCTCGACACCGAAGCGTTGTTCTTCGTCAATCACCACCAGCCCCAAATCTTCGAACTTCATGTCATTGCTGACGATACGATGGGTACCAATCACAATATCAACGGCACCCGCCGCAACTCGCTTTAATATCTCTTTCTGCTTCGCAGCGGACTTGAACCGGCTTAGCACTTCCAACGTGAACGGGTACTCGGCGAGGCGTTGCGTGAAGGTGCGGAAATGCTGTTCGGCCAACACGGTGGTCGGCACCAAGACCGCGACCTGTTTGCCGTTGTCGATCGCTTTGAACGCGGCCCGGATTGCCACCTCGGTTTTGCCGTAGCCCACGTCGCCGCACAACAGGCGGTCCATCGGTTTCGGCTTTTCCAAATCGCTGCGAATCTCGCTAATTGCGGAGAGTTGGTCCGGCGTTTCTTGATACGGGAACGCCGCTTCAAACTCGCGTTGCCAATCGGAATCCGGCGGGAACGGCGTGCCCGGAATCGCATTGCGCACGGCTTGAATCTGAATCATCTGGGCGGCCAAGTCGTGGACGGCCTCGGTCACTTTGTCTTTGCGCCGCTGCCACGCCATGCCGCCGAGTTTCGACAACTCCGGCTGCGCTTGCGCTCCGCCCACGTACCGCTGGACCAAGTCGATGCGTGACGCCGGGACGTACAAAAACACCCCGTCACGGAATTCCAGAATCAGGTTTTCTTCCAGACTCACTGTCGTGGGTGGAGAATCTTCATCGACATCGACCGCTTCGATTGCCCCCTTTTCGAGCATTTTCATGCCACGAAATCGGGCAATCCCGTGAGCGATATGGACGACGTAATCGCCGTCGTTCAATTCCAGAAAGCTATCGATCGCGCGGCCTTCGACTCGCCGTGACGATGCACCTGTACTAGGCGTGGCCTTCACACCGGACGGTAGCAGGTCGCGGTGGAAAATCTCGTGGCTGCCCAGGACCACTACGCCCGCAGTCACCAACCGAAAGCCGGCGCGGACATGCCCGGTGACCAACGCCAGTCGGTTCGATTCGGCCAGTTTGCCGGCTTTCAGCACCTCCGTCAGGCGGTGAATCTCCGCTTCGGTCTGGCAAGCAATCAACACGCGATCGGTCTGAGCAATGCTGTCCAGTTCGTCACGGACCCGCTGCACGTTGCCGCTGAACCGCTCCACCGATTCGACCTTCAGATGCACCGACGCTTCAACCGTCGGTCGGGGAAGGGCGGAGACAACGACCGTGGGCCGTTGCATCAACTGCGCGAACGTGCCGTCAACGGTAAACAACCCCGTCGTGTCCGAAACGCGGTCGAAGAAATGCTTGCCTTGCTCTTTCAAATCACCCGGTTCGACGAGTGCTAACACCGAGTTGGGCGGCAGATAATCCGTGAAGAAACCGAAGGCCGTTCGGCCCACGGCTTTGGGGGCGTCCGTTACCGCGTTCAACAGCATCAATTCCGATTTGGTACCAAGACTTCGTTGGGTTTGCGCCGAGAAAGTGCGGATGGATTCGAGTTCGTCGCCGAAGAATTCGAGCCGTATGGGGTCCGTGGCATCGGGTGGGAAGATGTCGCAAATGCCACCCCGCCGGCCGAATTCACCGGGGTACTCGACCGCTTCCGTTCGTTTGTAGCCGTTGGATTGGAGCCACTTCAAAAACTCGTCGATGTCGAGACTTTCGCCCACCTTCACCCGGCGGCCACTCTGCGTCAGTTCCTGACGCATCGGGACAGGTTGGATGAGCGCCGCCATCGGCGCGACGATCAGTTTAGGCGACTCGTTCGCAAGTAGTTGTTGCAAGACCCGCAGGCGGGTTCCTGTTTCATTACTGAGTTGACCCCGAACACTTTGGGGCGGCCAAGTTTCGTGGGCCGGGAAAAGAGTTGGACGATGACCCAGAAAACTTCCCAAATCCTCCAGCCACGGCCCAACATCTGCGGGACTAGGTACGACCACGAGAGTGGGTACTGATGCGTCGATGGTCAGAGCAACAACCGCCGTGGCCGCCGACGAACCCCAGGCGCCATCAATCGTGCCGCTGCGATTACTCGCTAGCGCGGCGCGCAGGTTTAGCCAGCCCTCCGATTGTGACAGGAGAGTCGGTAAGGATGTCAAACCCACATTCGTCTGGCCAACGGATGGTTTCATCCGGACTTTTCACCCCACAGAGTAGCCCAGACCGTGCCAACCTATACAATTAGAGCGTCAAAAGGAATTGATACCATTGAACTTTGTTGGAATTTGTCGGAAATCGTCGATTTCCTGCAATCCGTCACTTGCGACTACTTGCGACTATTCAGGAGAGATCGAACAATTGCGACATCCGGGACTAACGACTCGATGTTAAGCTAGCAAAGCTTGAGAAAATAACAAAACTGTTTGCGAGATACTGATTCTGCTGCCATCCTTGGGCGGAAGATTGTGTTTGTCGAGCCTCTAGCGCAAGTACCTTTAACCGGCTCGTTAAACCTGCGTTGAACTCGTGACTAGGAACTGGATCTGTTGCACCACTGAAAGGAGCAGTCTCTAAGCCGACTATCCCCTAACTGGGGGATGAAATCCGTCTGTGCTGCTGCTCAGCGATCTGAGCCACTGAACGTACACCCTAGGAGTTTTGCTTCATGGCCCGTGTGAACCCATTTTTCTATTCCCTGGCTCGCATCCGTCGCCTGTTTGGCCGGAGTGCTGCTCACAAACGAGCGTCGATCCGATTACCGAAAGCCCCCACGATCCGTCGGCAAGTTGGCCCCACCCTCCAAGGCTACGGGCTGTTGCGCTCGTTCGGGTCGGGTGATGGCAAAACGGTCGCGTTGCAAGATGTTTCGCTTGAGCTTCAACACGGTGAAATGAACCTGTTGATGGGGCCAAGTGGGAGTGGAAAATCGACGTTACTCGCGGTGCTGTCGGCACTTCTGCGGCCCGACGCCGGCATGGTCCGCGCCAAGGGACACGAGATCTGGCGGATGAGCGAATCCGAACTGGAAAAGTTCCGGCTGAAGCACTGTAGTTACATCTTTCAAGGGTACAACTTGTTCCCCGCACTGACCGCGCGGCAACAACTCGAAGTCGTGTTGAAATGGGGCGAAAACGCTAGCACGCACGACGCGCGGAAGCGGGCGGACCACGTTCTCGGCCAGTTGGGGATGTCCAAAAAAGCCCACCTGCGTCCGTCGCAATTATCCGGTGGCGAAAAGCAACGGGTGGCCATCGCAAGGGCGCTGGTGAAGAACCCGTCGTTCGTGTTTGCCGATGAACCGACTTCGGCGTTGGATTGGGACAACGGCCAACAAGTGATCGACTTGCTTCGGGAAAGTGCCCGCGAACGCGGCGCCACGGTTTTAGTTGTGACGCACGATCATCGTCTTTTACCCTACGCGGACCGCGTGTTCGAGATGGCGGACGGCCGCTTGAACCTGGATTGCGCTGCGCCCGATACTGGCGTGTATCACGTTGATCCGACGGTCGTGGACTTAAGCCCGGCGCCAGCCGCCCGGTTACGTCTACGCGAACCGATGATCGTCACTGCCAAATAAGATCGCCGCCATGCACGCCAACAGCAAACTGCTGTTCGAGAAGTACGCCAAACAGCACTTTCAACCGAATCTGAAAGTGCTTGAAATCGGCCCCGATGTCTTTCCCTCAAATTACCAGCAGATTGTCGCCAATTCCACAATGACTTGGGATACCGTGGACTTCCCACGGGACTTTCCGCTCACTCACACGCTGAATTCGGAATACAATTTTCCGATCCCGGACAACAGTTACGACATCGTGTTATCAGGCCAAGTGATCGAACACGTTCGCAAAATCTGGGTCTGGATGCGTGAGGTCGCCCGTGTTTGCAAGCCGGGTGGGTTGGTCATCACCATCAACCCGGTCAGTTGGCCGTATCACGAAGCCCCTGTCGATTGCTGGCGAATCTATCCCGACGGCATGCGTGCCCTGTCCGATGACGCGGGGTTAGAGGTGGTCACAAGTTTAATGGAATCGCTCGAATCGAAACGCTTCCATCACGGCCTGCCCGGCCGTTCCCCCGAATTACAACCCGCCATCATCCGCCGAGTCTTCCACATCCTCGACAAGTTCCACTTCCCCGTCGAATGTGCTTACGACACCGTGACGATCAGCCGTAAACGGTTGTAAACATCGCACGGAATCGAGCATCCCGGACGAACCGAGATTGGTAGCTCGCTCAGCAATTTCAACGCCCAAACCCGTGTCAAAAAACTTGATTATTCTGGTTGACTTCTCCTGTGAAGGTGGTTAGTCTAATTTTCGTCGAATGCTTTTCCCCCCAGTATGCGGTGAGTGATGGGACACCTTCCCAAGCCTCAACATGCATCGCCCCTCACAGTCCAACCCACTGGATTGGTTGTTGGTTTACTGTTCGCTTGTCTCGTGGCGGGCTGTGCCAGATCGCCCCAAACTGCGGTCATAACGGATTCACAGAAAGACACGACTAGCGAAGATCGGTACGACGCCGGGACGATTTGTGCGGGTGAGCCGATCAGTCACAGGTTCACGTTCGTTAACATCACGGGTGAAGAACTTCGGATTGTTTCCGACACCGATATTGTCGTCGGTTGTGGTTGCACGTCCTTGTCGCCGTCGGCGCGGGTCGTTGCACCGGGCGAGCAAATCGAGCTAGCACTGACTGTGAACACGGAGCGGTTGGGTGGCAAGTTTGCGTACCGGAGTGCGGTGACGTGGACGGGTGCCAAGGGGCCGTTGCTTCACAGCGTGATGGTGACAGGTCAGGCGGTCCCGTTGCTCACACTTTCGCCGGGGCCGAACTTTCGTTCGGCCCCGGCGAGTGGGGCGAAGGCAAGTCGAAATCGGTGCTGGTGACCGGCAACGAGTACATCACCCTGCAACACTGGCGGGCCGTGGCAAGTGGGCACGCGATGACCGTGTCGAAAGTCGAAACCATCGACGACCGGACGGCACGGATTCACGTGACCTGTGCCGACCCCGGTGACCTGGAAGTGGTGACCGCGACGGTGAATGTGACCGCAGCCATCAAATCGTGTCAGCGGAAGATTGCCACGAATGAAGCGGCGATCACTTTCCCCACCAAGGGGCAACAGCCGGTCGAGTTCTCGATCCGGCCTGCGCAACTGACCGTCCTGGTTGACCCGCAAACGCGCCGTGGCAAGGGGGCGTTGTTCCTGAAAGGCCAAGGGCTGGAAGACAAGACGGTCGAAGTTCGCTGCGGCGACCACAAAACCACGTGCAAATTGACCGCCACGTCGCCCGAAACCGGCGTCTTATCGGTCGAGATCGACGGAATCGCCGCCGACAAGACGCCCTCAACCATCGAAATTTCCATCGGCGGCAAGCCGAGCATCAAGGTTCCCCTGTTCGTATCGGGCTGAAGCGTGGCAGCGTTTGCCACGTGACCCGACTGTTCGTGAAGTGTTATTTTTGGAGGATTTGAAAATGCGTGCAACTTACTTGGCAGTGTGCGTCTGTTTCATCGCCGTGGCCGTGCTGGTGACCAACGCCGTCAGTTCGGACAGCCTGGACCGGGCGCAACTGGCGGAGCGCATGGTCGGCCAGGAGACGCCCAGTAACATCCCTCCGGACAAGTGCTGTACGAAAGCCGAACTCACAACATGCGATTCGGACAAACGGTGCGTAACAAATCCGAATTGCGCTTCTGGTGGCACAATCATGGAGACTTGCAACCAACCATCGTGTACAGATACAAGCATCCCGAACAGCATCTGCAGCGGTCCCTTTCCTTCGAGAACGATGACCGTGAAGTGGTGCAGAACTACCGGTGTCACTCTGACTTGCACAAGTCCTCCAAACACCAGCAAATGCGAAACGACATTTTTAGTCAACCGTACTATTTCTATCTATGTCTGTAATGTTGGGGAAACTTTGTGTGCAGATCAGCCGACTGACATCTGCAACCCGTGAATTTGCATCACCTTGGCATGGGTCGAGCGTAACAAGTTCACGAATCATTCCAGCCACCTACCCTTCGGAATTTTAACGACGCAACACTTCGCTTTACTTGGGAGCTGAATGATGAAATGGTATGAAATATTGAAACATCTTTGCCTCTTGTTTAGTATTTTTGTCATGGCAACCCTGTTTTCAGGTGTGGCAATAGCGCAGGGTGTCCCCAAGGACGCTGTTTCTGGCGCGATTGCACGGCATGAGGCTGTTTTTTCCGGGCGAATCACTTACACGA
The DNA here is from genome assembly GCA_043785105.1 of Fimbriiglobus sp. GTDB lineage: Bacteria > Planctomycetota > Planctomycetia > Gemmatales > Gemmataceae > Fimbriiglobus. Next base: position 92 of record JAYVXO010000186.1, on the reverse strand, counting down.
CTGGGTCAGGTGTTGGGAAAGAAATTGAAGGGCAAGAAGAATTTAGCCTGACGTTCTCCGGTCCAAGCTGGAAGCGACAGTGGTTCCGTGAT
>JAYVXO010000185.1:0-13599 GCA_043785105.1 Fimbriiglobus sp. | reverse complement strand
AGAAAAACGACATCACCGGCAAGACCAAGTTCTACCTCCCGCCGTTCTGCTTCAACATCTGGATCTGGTTCTTCTCCGCCTTCATCATCTTCAAAGGCGCGAAGTTCGTGTACCGACGGCTGGTCATCAACTGGCGTCCGCAAGAAGTGGTGAAGGTCACGTAACCCGAATCAGGAACCACGAATAGTACGAATGAAATCAGGATCCACACGTACAGTGCGGATCCGTCTACCGACCCCGTATCAATCGTGACAATTCTGATTCGTCTGATTCGTGAAATTCGTGGTGAATATCTGCCGCAGTGGTGTCTTCGCTCGATGTGGATTGTGATGTAGCCGGTCCGGACGACCACTGGGGATCGGTCATGCTCGCCAAGTTGCGAACTTTCGCCTTGCTGGGCATTGACGCGGTTCCGGTGGAAGTCGAAGTGGATTCGACCGTTGGCACGGCCAAGATTATCTTGGTCGGGTTGCCGGAACTGGCGGTCCGAGAGAGCGTCCACCGGATCGAACGGGCGTTGGCCAACCTCGGGTATGCCCGCCCCACGGGTCGCGTCATCATTTCCCTGGCCCCGGCTGATCTTCGCAAAGAAGGCGGGGCGTTTGATCTGCCAATCGCTTTGGGCATTCTTGTCGCTACGCGGCAACTTCGTGCTGAACAGTTCAACGACTTCGCCACGGTAGGCGAATTGTCGCTGGATGGCAGCGTGCGTCCGGTACAGGGTGCCCTCTCGATGGCAATGGCTGCCCGCGAACTTGGCGTCAAGCGGTTGATCGTCCCGGCAATCAACGCCCGTGAAGCCGCGGTGGTCACGGAACTCGAAGTCTTCGGTGTCACGTCGATGTCGGAAGCGGTGGGCATCATCAGCGGTGCGGTGGACGTGGACCCGGTTTCACCGCAACTCGATCTGCTCAGCAAAAAGTTAAACCGCTACGACGTGGACTTCGCCGAGGTCCGGGGCCAGGAGTCGGCCAAACGGGCCGTGGTGGTCGCCATGAGCGGTGCCCACAACCTGCTGATGCTGGGTTCGCCCGGCTCCGGCAAGACGATGCTGGCCCGCCGATTGCCGACGATTCTGCCGCCGCTGTCGATCAACGAAAGCCTCGAAACCACGCGAATCTACAGTGCTTTGGGCCGCCTACCCGTCGGCGAAGGACTCCTGACCACCCGCCCCTTTCGGTCGCCCCACCACACGATCAGCGATGCCGGCATGGTCGGCGGTGGCACGATGCCACAACCCGGTGAGATCAGTTTGGCCCATCATGGCGTGCTATTTTTGGATGAACTTCCCGAGTTCAATCGCCGCAGCTTGGAAGCGCTTCGTCAACCTCTGGAAGAAGGCTGTGTCACGATCAGCCGAGCGATTCACTCGGCGGTCTTCCCCGCTGATTTCATCCTCTGCGCGTCGATGAACCCCTGCCCGTGTGGGTATTTGGGTGACGCCAAGCACGTCTGCAAATGCTCTCCGATGCAGGTAGAAAAGTACCTCGGTCGCATCAGCGGGCCGCTACTCGACCGGATTGACATCCACCTCGAAGTGCCCGCCGTGCCGTATGAGGAGTTGTCGAAACTGAGTGACGGCACGAGTACCGCCACCATGCGGGAGCAGGTCGATCGTGCTAGGGCCATTCAAGCCAAGCGGTTCGTCGGCGACCCGATCCCGCTGAACGGCCGTATGGCCCCGCGCCAAATCCGCAAGCACTGCGCGCTCGACGACGAGGCCCGCACTATGCTCGGCACCGCAATGGCCGACCTCGGCCTGTCCGCCCGCGCCCACGACCGCATCCTCCGCGTCGCCCGCACCATCGCCGATCTCGCCGACAGCCCCAACATCACCCCCAACCACCTCGCCGAAGCCATCGGCTACCGCACCCTCGACCGCAAGCTGTGGGAGAAGTAAAAGTCTAATCTAGCCGAGCATTTTTTAACACTTCATGCGTAGCTTCATTGCTGGCGATCAGTCAAAATGAGATTGACTAAGCTAATGTTTCGTAGCAGTTTAAATGATGTGCTGCTATTGTGGCGGTTTCTTTTTTCGTCCGCCCAATTTCTGCTTCTGCTCCGGCTGTTGCTTCAATTCCGAGGGAGGAATATCTTGCAGCGTGATTTGAAATAAGCCAAACACTTTTACAACAACATAAGCTTTGTGTCGAACCAAAAACACAAGGGTGACAACGAAAACAGTGATAATCCAAAGAGAGATAACGTGGTTAGAAGTGAGGTCGAAGGAGTAATTCATCGGAGCTTCCTGTTCATGGCGCAATCCACCCTAAAAGCAAGCTCTCAATCAACTGTCTCGCTTTTCAAAGTTATGTCAACCCCCAAACGCCGAAGTGTTGTGTTAAAATAAAACAATTACGCCGATTTATTCGATCGTAGCGGCATATCTGTTAGTACCATTTTTTGGATTAGCTGGACTTAGGCATGGAAATTTCAATTTAGGCAATCTGGGCGAATTAAAGCGTTTCATAATCCCTGCTAACGCCACGATCCCATCGGCTACAGCACGCCTTTTGTGGATGGCACGCCGACGGCGCGGGGGTCGGGTTCGACGGCTTGGCGGAGGGCGCGGGCGATGGCTTTGAAGGTGGCTTCGATGATGTGGTGGGTGTTGCAGCCGTGGTGGACGATTACGTGCAAGTTGAACGACCCGCTGCTGGAAACGGCCCGCCAAAACTCTTCGGCGAGTTGCGAGGAAAACGTCCCGAGAAGTTCGTTCGGCACGTCGGCTTTCCAGACTAAGAACGGGCGACCGCTGAGGTCCACGGCGGCGGTCACGAGGGTTTCATCCATCGGGACCGTGGCATCGCCGTAGCGCCGAATCCCGGCTTTGTCGCCCAGTGCTTGTATCAAAGCTTTGCCGATGCAGATGCCAACGTCCTCCACGGTGTGGTGGGCATCAATGTGCAAATCGCCTGCACAGTTCACGGCCAGATCGAACAGCCCGTGCTTCGCCAAGTGCGTCAGCATGTGGTCGAAGAACCCGACGCCGGTTTCGACTTGGGCCGTGCCGGTGCCGTCCAAGTTGAGCGTGAGGTCAATCTTGGTTTCGGCGGTCACGCGGCGAATCTGGGCGGTGCGGAGCATGGTGGGCGATCCCGATTACAGAATGGTGCGCAACTCTGACAACAGCTTCTCGATTTCCGCTGGGGTGCCGACGCTGATTCGCAGCCCTTCGCAATTCGGGTAGTTCATGTACCGGACCAGAATCTTCTTCGCCTTCAGGGCTTCGTAAATCGGCTTCACGGGGCGATCAGCGCGTTGGCACCAGACGAAGTTCGCTTGGCTCGGCGTGACCTTGAAGCCCAGTTCACTCAGGGCGACTGTCATCCGGCCACGGGTGGCGATGATTTTGGCGCGGATGTCGGCGTAGTAGGCTTGGTCCTCAATCGCGGCGGTGGCTGCTGCAAGGCTTAGCACGTCGCAGTTGTACGAGTCCTTCACTTTGGCTAATTGCTGGATCGTGTCGGCATCGCTGATGGCGAGTCCAAACCGAATGCCGGCCAGTGCGTAGAACTTGCTAAACGAGCGGGTAATGATGAGGTTTTTGACCTTGCCCAGCAGCGCTAGGCCGTTCGACTCCGCGAAATCGGCGTAGGCTTCGTCCAACACGAGTGGGCATTCCAATTGTGACGCAAGCTGTTGGATTGCAGGTTGGCGGATGATCGTCCCGGACGGCGAATTCGGGTTGGCAAGGAACGTCAGTTTGGCGGTCCGAACCGGCCACGGGTTCGGCAATTGCCAATCGTCCGTGAACGGAACGGTGGCGAACTTCGCTCCCTGAATCTCGGCGAGCGATTTGTACAGGACGTAGCTTGGCGTCGGCGTTGCGATCACGCCGCCTTCGGGCACGAATGTCCGCGTGAGGATGGTGAGGATGTCATCGGAGCCGTTACCAACCAGAATGCAATCGGGGTCCACGCCCAACACCCGCCCCGCAGCGATGCGGAACGTGTCGCCCATTGGTTGCGGATACTTACGAAGCTTGTCACCCGTGAGCGTGGCCTTGATCGCGTCGAACACTCGTGGCGATGGCGGGTAGGGGCACTCGTTCGAGTTGAGCTTAACGATGTCGGGGTCGTTAAGCTGTTCACCCGGCACGTAACCGGACATCTGCTGAATGCTGGGTCGAACGGTGTTCATTTCGGGTGACTTCGTGGATTGCTACTTCTTGATGACTTTCTCGGGCTTCGGCTTCGGGCGTGCGGCGGGGCCGTTGTCGGCGGCGCGGGTTTCGACGCTTAAAGCATGGGCCGTGAGACCTTCTTTGTTCGCCATGTACACGACGTCTTCGGCGATGTCCTTCAACCCGTTGCGCGTGAACCGCATGATGCTGGTGCGCTTGCGGAAGTCGTTGGCACTCAGGCCGCTAGCAAACCGGGCCGTGCCGCCGGTCGGCAACACGTGGCTTGGGCCAGCGCCGTAGTCACCGAGTGCAACGGGGGTGAACGGCCCCAGGAACACCGCGCCGACGTGTTCGATTTCTTCCGTGAACGCTTCGGGGTCACGGGTTTGCACGTGGAGGTGTTCGGGCGCCAATTCGTTGACGCAGTCAATGGCCGCGTGCTTGTCCGGGGCCAACACGAACGCACCGTATCGCTCCAGGCAATCGCGGGCCATGTCGCCCCGACTCAGCTTGGCTAACCGCTTTTCCAGTGCGTCTTTCACTTCTTCGATCAACGGCTCGTACCACGTCAACAACACCGCGACACCGGGGGCATGCTCGGCCTGGGCGATCAAGTCGAGGGCAACGTAATGCGGGTGGGCGGAATCGTCCGCGACAACCACGATTTCACTTGGTCCGGCGAGGCAATCAATCGCAACCGTGCCGAAGACGAACTTCTTAGCAAGTGCGACGAACTGGTTACCGGGGCCGACGATCATGTCAACCGGCGGCACGCCCGTCACACCATACGCCAAAGCCGCGATCGCCTGGGCACCGCCCATTCGGTACACCTCGGTGATGCCGAGTTCATGACATGTTGCCAGCATGTCGAGGTTGTAAGCCCCCGTGTCGGTCGGCGGCATCGCAACAACGATGTCTTTCACACCAGCCGCACGGGCGGGAACGACGGTCATCAACAAAGTCGAAGGGTAAGCCGCCGCGCCGCCTGGGCAATAGACCCCGACGCGGCTGTACGGTCGGTAGCGTTGATGAAGCTCGTAGGCACCTGAAATACGCAATTCGGCGTCGCGGTGCATCAGGCCCGATTGGAACGAGTCCACGTTGTAGCGAATGCGGCGGATCGTATCGAGAAACTCGGGGTCGGCCTTGGAATGGGCTTCGGCGAGTTCGCTCTCTTTGACCCGGAGCATGTCCGGCTTCATCTTGACTTTGTCGAACTGTTCCGTGTAGTGGATGAGTGATTCCAGGCCCTTGTCGCGGATGTCGGTGCAAATGCGTTCCACGGCACGGACTGGGGTCAAGTGTTCCCCGAACACGGCAAGCGTCAGCTTCTTCGATTGCGGGGTTACGCTGTCCGCGTCGATGCGGAACTGGTCACGAAGTTTTGCGATTTGAGTGGCGGCGTTATTGGCCGCTAAGTCGATCCGCCGCACCTTCAAGGCTGCCATTGAGAGACCTCAGCGGCAGTGGTACCTGCCGAGAATTCCGATCGGGAGACAATGCCCGCAGTGCATTCATACACTTGCGGTCAAAAAAGATCGCGGATTGGTGCAAAAACGCACACAGTCCCCGTATTCCATATTTTATGAATCCGTAAACGCCTGTTCAAGCGATCACGCCCAATCTGGCCGCCTGGCGTCGCCGTAAAGTCTGTGGAATCGTCGGGTTACAAGAGTTGTGCCAATTCGGTGAACAAAATCTTTCTTAGCATCGCCCTCGTGTCTGTTGAAAGCGTAAAAAGTGAGGCCACGGAAACAACCGCTTTGTTGGAAGAAACGCCTCCCACCCCACCCTTGGCTGGAAATTTTCTGGGAAAGCAAGTGTCACATGAACGATCGTTCAGGAGCTTTTTATGCACGACCCCGGTTGATTCCAGATTTCTTCCCGCATTACCATTAATCACTTGCATTGGGGTGGCGTTCCCGGTTCTACTAATCATCCAGTCGTGGGGTCCGGGGAGTCTGGACAGTATTTTGTTGCCCGCATATCGACAGGAGGCGGGGTGATGCCAGTTGTTGCGGAATTCTTTGAACTCACGTCGCGGAATTGGCGCGCGAGGCTGGCCATCAGCGTCGATGTCATGCGCGAGTTGAGCCGGTACTCCGACCCGGACGAGATGTACCACATCTTTGCGCGGCGGATGAACCAACTTTACCCGACGACGCGCCAGCTTTCGATCTCCCGGCGGGGGTTGGAATCGCCGTCGTTCCGGGTGACTCGGTACAACTTGTGGAAAGAACAGGTCAACCCTTATAGGGAACTCCACCGCCTTCCTGTGTTTGAAGGGGGACTTCTGGCGGAGCTACTTTATTGCAATGAACCGCGCGTGATCGACGAAATAGACTTAGCGCCGGACGACCCTGCAAACGAGTTTCTGGACGGGCAACGGTCGCTGTTAGCAATTCCGTTGTACGAAAACGGGGTTGCTGTCAACACGCTGATTGTCACGAGGGACGAATCGCACGCATTCCCTTGGGAACAAGTGCCGGAACTCATTTGGATGACCAACCTGTTCGCACGGGCCATGCAAACGCTCGTGCTGTCGGACCAGTTGAAAGAAGCCTACCAGAACGCGGACTACGAATTGCGGGTGATTGCGGACTTGCAGCACAGTTTGTTGCCCGCCGAAGTGCCACAAATCGCCGGATTAGACATGGCCGTTCACTACCGGACGGCCAACCGGGCGGGCGGGGATTACTACGACTTCTTTTTGCTACCCAACAACAAACTCGGCGTGCTAATCGCGGACGTAAGCGGGCACGGTTCCCCGGCAGCGGTGTTGATGGCGATCACCCACAGTTTGGCCCACTCGTACCCGGAACCGCCGACGAACCCCGGCAAGTTTCTCGGTTACCTGAATACAAGCTTAGCCCGGCGCTACGTTGGCACGACGGGTCACTTCGTGACCGCTTTTTATGCGGTCTTTGATGTGAAGAATCGAGAAATGACCTACGCCAACGCCGGCCACTTGGCCCCTCGATTGGCCGTCTCCGAAGTTGAGGGATGGCGTCCGCTATCGAGCCATCAACGGCTGCCTCTGGGTGTCAACGCCCGGCAATCGGTCTACCCCGAACACGTCGTGGCGTTCGGGCCGGGTGACAAAGTGGCGCTCTTTACGGATGGAATTATTGAGGTCGTTGACCAAGACGATGAACCGTTCGGGTTCGAGCGATTGGACCGCAGTTGGAACCCGCCCGCCGCGACCGCCGAACAAATCATCGACCGCGTCTTGCGCGAAGTGGACCGCTTCACCAACGGCGTTCCCCTCGTGGATGACCGCACACTCGTCGTGATCGGGCATGTGTGAATCGGGTTTGGGTACTCGTCTCGACCCCTTAATCCCCCGCAGACGGGGAAGTGAAGAATCTGGCTCCCTCCCCGTCTGCGGGGAGGGCCGGGGTGGGGTCGAGACAGCCACCCGACGCAGGACGGTTTTTGAATCGGGTGGCAGTCTCGACCCCCCTCAGTTCCCCCGCATGCGGGGGGAAGGAAGAATGAAAAGCCCCGTCTGCGGGGAGGGCCGGGGTGGGGTACTCGCTTCGACCCCCCTTAATCCCCCCGCAGACGGGGGGAGAGAAGAATCTAGCTCTCTCCTCGACCACGACCTACCAGACGACAGCACCCTGATCGGCCACGTGTGAATCGGGTGTGGACTTGCCCCTAACACCGCGTGTCTTAGGATTGCATTGCCGCTCGACCCGATTCTCTCCCCTTAACGGAGTACATGTATGCCTCTCCCCGCTCGAACTTGGTTGGTGATTCTTTTTGGCCTGATCGTAGTCCCGGTCATGAGTTTCGCCGATGATGCGAAGCCGAAACGTGTTTTGTTCGTCACCCACAGTAGTGGATTCGTTCATGATTCGGTTGGCGTGGCCGAAGATGTGTTGACCGAACTCGGCCCGAAAAACGGCTTCGTCGTGACCACATACCGCTTCACCGGCGACCCGAAGGCCCGAGTTAAAGTGAAGGGCAAGAACAAGGATGATGCCGAAACGGAATTGAACGCCCTGGAAGCGTACAACAAGAACTTCCGCCCAAGAACCGGGAAATCAGCCGAACCGGAGAACTGTGGCCGCATCAATAAGGAGACGTTGAAGAACTTCGATTGCGTGTTTTTCTTCACCACGGGTAACCCGCTGACCAAAGAGGAACTCGGTGACTTATCGGAGTGGATCAAAGCAGGCGGAGCGTTCTGTGGCACGCACTGTGCGACCGACACGAACTACGACCTCCCTGCGTATGGCGAACTAATCGGCGGGTACTTCAAGACGCACCCGTCAGGAATTCAGAAGGTCAAACTTCGTGTCGAAGACCCGAAACACCCGGCGGCGAAAGGTCTCGAAAACGGGATGCCTTATGACGACGAAATCTACATCTTTAAAGACGAACCCTACAACCGCCAGAAATTGCACATCATCCTAAGTGCGGACGATTTTGACCTGAAAAAGTACACCAAAAAAGCTGAAGATGTCGCAAGGATGGAACGGAAGGATGGGGACTATGCCATCTCGTGGTGCAAGGAAATCGGCAAGGGGAAGGTCTTCTACACCTCGCTGGGCCATCAGAAGAAGGTCTGGAACGATCCGGTTTTCCAAACGCACCTCGTGGGCGGCTTGAAGTGGGCAATGGGCCAAGCACCCGGTAGCGCGGGTCCAAGCAAGTCCAAAGACAATTAACCGACCAAGACCACCAGAAAGCCCATGCGTGAAAACGCATGGGTTCTTTTCCGAGATCACTTCCGCTCGAACACCACTTTGCCACTCACCACGGTCATCGCTACTTTCGTTTCGCCGATGTGGTCCTTCTGCTTCGCGTCAAAAATATCCCGGTTCAGCACCACGAAATCGGCGTGTTTGCCCGCCGCGATGGAGCCGCGTTCCCGCTCCTGGAACCCGCCGTAAGCGCTAGTTAGCGTGTACGCTTCAACAGCCTCCGCGACTGTGATCCTTTGCTCGGGGTACCAGCCGTTGGGGTCTTTGCCGTCCAGCGTGCGGCGGTTGACAGCAGCGTCAATGCCCGGAAGCGGGTTCAGAGGCGCGACCGGCCAATCCGAACCGAAGGCGATCTTCGCGCCCGCATCCAACAGCGACCGATACGCATACGACGTGGCGCAACGCTCGGTTCCGATCCGCCCCACAGCCCAGCGGCCGTCGTCGATCACGTGAAACGGCTGCATCGACGCGACCACGTTCAACTGCTTGAACCGCGTGTAGTCGGACGCCCGCAGGTGTTGCACGTGCTCGATGCGAAACCGTCGATCCCGGTTCGGATTCTGTTGCGTGATTTCGGTGAACAGGTCGAGTAGCACGCCGTTGGCTTGATCGCCGATCGCGTGAATCGCCACCGATTGTCCGGCTTTGTCCGCGTTGCGAATCAGGGTTCGCATCACGTCCGGTTGTGTCACATAGACGCCGGTGTTCTTCGGTTCGTTGACGAACGGTTCGTACATCTTCGCGGTGCTACTGCCCAGCGACCCGTCCATGAACCCTTTCAACCCGCCGATTCGCACAAAGTCCCCACCGAAGTTCGCTTCCACGCCGAGTGCGGCTAGTTCTTTTTGTTGGCTGATCGGCCAGCGAACGTCAACGCGGCAAGTCAGTTCGTCACGGCGGACCAGTTCTTGCAACGTGCGGAGAAGTTTGCGTCGAGTCTCGGCGGAACTCCCTTCCATGTCTTGAACACTAGTGATCCCCACTTCGGCAGCGGCTTTCAGGGAAGCGCGAATGGCTTCGGCAATCTCGTCGTCCGCCGGTTCGGGGATGAGTTTGTCAACCAAGTCCATCGCGTTGTCTTTCAGAATTCCCGACGGCGTTTTGCCATCGGCCAACCGCTCGATCACGCCCCCCGCCGGGTCTTTGCTGTCGGCGGTGATGCGCGCCAACTTCAGCGCGGCGGTGTTGGCCAGTGCCATGTGGCCGTCGTACCGCCGGATGAACACCGGGCGGTTTTTGACGTACTTGTCGAGCATTTCCGCCGTGGGCAGCGTGCTGCCAAACGTCCGGTCGTGATCCCAATTGCCACCAAGCATCCACCGATCACGGGGCATTTTCTCGTCAAACTCCTTCAGCCGTTTGCCGAACTCCGCTTCGTCCTTGGCGTCCTTCAACTCGACCCGTGCTAACTGCAACCCGCCGCCCAGCCAGTGAACATGGCTATCGTAAAACCCCGGCACGACACGCCGACCCTTCAGGTCAATCACCTTCGTGTTCGCCCCGATGAGTGTCTTCACTTCCGCAACGGTGCCGACTTTCAAAATCCGCCCCTTCCAGACCGCAACCGCTTCTGCCTGTGGCATCGCCTTGTCCACCGTCCAGACCTTCCCATTGATAAAAACCTGATCCGCCACGACAGGCGGTTCGGCGGCGACTAACAGATTCAGAGCGAGTATCGTGGCGAACATTGTGATGTCCTTGTTGAAGCGGAATGCCAGTTTTTACCGCGACGCGGTTGCAGATAATAGCCCAGGGTCGCGCTTCGCGCACCCTGGGTGTTCAGAAGATGCAACCCTTTCAGGGTATCGAAACGCGGAACTGCTTTCCCAGGGTGCGCTGCGCGACCCTGGGCTACTGTCTGTAACCGCTTCGCGGTAAAGATCGCGGATCGGTTCCCAGGGTGCGCTGCGCGACCCTGGGCTATTGTCTGCAACCGCTTCGCGGTAAAGATCGCAAACTCGCACGCGAAACCCGTGAGCAGTCCCGCTAAGATTGACTCTATTCCGATACCCGACACCCGTTACCCGAATTACTGTATGACTCGTGACGAATTGGCAACGCTGTACCTCGACCAGTTGCCGTACCCGCCGTACCCGGTGCAGGAAGAAGCGTTGCTGGCGTGGTTCATGTCCGAGCAGGGCGTGCTGGTGTGCGCGCCGACTGGGACGGGGAAAACGCTCATCGCACAAGCAGCATTGTTTGAAGCGCTGCACACGAACACCGTGGCCTATTACACGACGCCGCTGATTGCGTTGACCGAGCAGAAGTTCCAGGAAATGCAGGCGATGGCGGAGCGATGGGGCTTCAAACGGGAAGACATCGGCATGGTGACCGGCAACCGCAAGGTGAACCCGCACGCGCGGGTTCTGGTGGTCGTCGCGGAGATTTTGCTGAACCGTTTATTGCACCCCGAAGGGTTCGAGTTTCTGAATGTTTCCGCCGTGGTCATGGATGAATTCCACAGCTTCGCCGACCCGGAGCGCGGCATCGTGTGGGAACTCTCGCTCAGCTTGTTGCCGAAGCACATTCGGTTGTTGCTGCTCTCCGCAACGGTGGGCAACGCCGTCGAGTTCATCAGTTGGCTCGACCGAATGCACGGCCACAAGCTCGAACTGGTCCAAGGGTACGAGCGAAAAATCCCGCTCACCTACCACTGGATCGCCGCCGATTTCCTCAACGATCTGCTCGTCGAAATGGCGAAGGGTGCTGATGCCGTTCGCAAAACTCCCGCGCTCGTGTTCGCTTTCAACCGGGACGAATGCTGGTCGATCGCGGAGCAACTGAAGGGGCTGGATCTCCTCAACGGCGCGCAGAAAACCGCACTCAACAACGAAGTCGATAAGCTCGAATGGCCGCAAGGCATCGGGCCGAAGTTGAAGCAGATGTTGCGGCGCGGCGTCGGCGTTCACCACGCCGGGCTGTTGCCGAAGTACCGTCGAGTCGTCGAAGAACTGTTCGAGAAGAAGTTGCTGAGCGTCGCACTTTGCACCGAAACGCTCGCAGCAGGAATCAACCTGCCGGCACGGTCCGTGGTGGTCACGTCGCTGGTGAAGGGGCCGTTCGGCAAAGAGAAAGTCATCGACCCGAGTTCTGCGCACCAAATCTTTGGCCGTGCCGGTCGCCCGCAATTCGACACCGAAGGGCACGTGTATGCACTGCCACACGAGGACGATGTGCGGATCATCAAGTGGAAGGAAAAGTTCGACCAGATTCCGGAGACCAGTAAAGACCCGATGATGCTGAAGAAAAAGAAGGAGATGCTGAAGAAGAAGCCGAGCCGCAACTCGCAGAAGAAATACTGGACCGAGGCCGACTTCGACAAGCTCAAGACCGCCGCGCCCGCGAAGCTTTACAGCAAGGGGCCACTGCCGTGGCGGTTGTTAGCGTACCTGCTGAAAATCTCGCCGGACGTGGACAAGATTCGCAACGTCATCAAGAAGCGATTGCTCGACGGCCCGCGAATTGAAGCGGGGATGAAGCAACTCAACCGGATGCTCATCATCCTGCACAAACGTGGCTTCGTGAAACTGGAACCCGAACCGCCGACCGACGAAGAGGTCCAAGCCGAACGCGAAAAGGTGAAGCTCGAAATCGAACTGCAAAAGGCCGCCAAACCAGGACTCTTTGCTAAGAGTGTGGAACCGACACCCCAAGTTCCGGCTGCACCGCAGTACACACCTATGCAAGCGGTCCCAACTGAAGCCCTCGATAACCTGCTCGTGTTTCGCGCCGTGCATCCGCTGTATGGTGCATTCCTGATGGAGCACCTCGGCATTGCGAACCGGGATGAACGCATTCAAGCACTGGAGTCCGTGCTCGAATTACCGCGCCCGTTGTTGAAGTTCGTTCGGGTGCCGTTCTCGCTTTCACCCGGCCCGCTGACGACGGAGCGGCTTGACCCGGAGTTAATCAATCGCGGCCTCATCATGGCAAAAGAGCCGAAGGTCGAAGGGGAGCCAGAGGAAGATGAAGGGTACATCCCGTGGGACGAACGCCCGCCGGTTTTCGCCGAGAAACTGCGTCTACTATTCGATGCGATTCACCCCGAAGTGGCGGACGTAACTACGCAAGCCGTGTGGGCTGCCGGGGAACTGCTGGACATGGGCGGCAACTTCAACACCTACATCACCAGCCGCGACCTGGCGAAGCAGGAGGGGTTGATCTTCCGGCACTTTTTGCGGCTGATTTTGCTGATCGAAGAGTTTGAACAACTCACCCCACCCGGCCTCGATCCCGCCGTGTGGAAAGCCGACCTCAAAGACATTGCCGACAAGCTCACCGAAACCTGCCGGTCGATCGACCCGACCAGCACAGAGCAAACCATCAAGATGGCCCACGCCATCGCCGATGTCGTCGAAGGCGAAGACCACGCCCAAGCCATCGTCGCCACGTCGCTAACGGATGTCACGACCGAACCGGAGGAACAGGCGTTCGGGGCCGGCCTGATGGAAGAATAGGCGATTGGATGGGATGTGTATGGGGTATCGCTGCGCGTTTTGAAGGTGCGCTCTCGGACTACCCCTTCGGGCAATGCTGTGAACGATTTTTTTGCGGCCGTGTTCAATGTCTCTGTGATTCGCTGCATGCGTTCGCGGTTCATCGTTCGGATTTGCGGTTTGCCCGCGGCCGGTTTGTCTTGGCTGTCCGGACGGTAACGCGCCCGTTTCGGGCGCTTCCGTTCGTAAGAATCCTTCCGCGCCGCGCCCAGTCGCTTTGCAAAACTCGCCGCCGAGCAACCCCACGCATTGGCCACCATCGAGC
>JAYVXO010000184.1:0-13642 GCA_043785105.1 Fimbriiglobus sp. | reverse complement strand
GTTCGTCGGGTGATGCTCGACGCCGCCAACGCGGCGGGTTTGGATCCGGATCGTCTGTCGTTCACGGACCGCTTGCGGATCCTACAGGCGCAGTTGCCGGAGTCGCCAAGGTATTCGACCGCGACGTGGTCTGCGCGGTTGGTGGCGGAAGTGAGTCGTCAGCGTCTGCGTCGTCGCCGCAATTGGATTTACCCGCGTGTGGTGAAACGGCGGGTGAGTAAATGGCCCAAGAAACAGGCCCACCATCTCAAACCGCCGCAACCCACGAAACCCTTTGTAGACTCAATACTTATCGCTTAACTCACGGGCATTGGGCCTTCAGCCTGAAAACAAAGAATGACAGGGTAGTGAGCGACTTTCCACCAACTCTTAGTGATGCTTACCCGATGGGCATCGTCTTCCGTGTCCACAATTGTCCGTTTCCGGAGCTGAGGTTATACTACGTCGAGTGCATTTTTTCGGGCACGGTCATTGCGAGACAACGCTTCCTGATCGCACCGAGCACGTAGGGGACTCAACCAATGAACACCAACTCATCTTTCAGCATCAGCGGCCAAATCATTGCTGAATTCGAGGAAGACGCCAGCCTCTACAAACCCAGCGTACCGGAGTACGTGCCGATCGAGTCATTGCCCAAAAAACCATATCGAACTTTGTTAGGCCCAGACGCAACGTCAACGCTCGTAGTTGCCCCATCAGACGCCGATCGGCAAGAAGCCACCGAACCGCTGGCACGATCTTGACCTCACACCCCCCACGCCTCCGGCTTGGACCACACGCTCATGATGGCGGGTTGGCCGAGGATGCGGACTTTGAGTTTGCGGGTGGGTTTCCAGCCGTTGGCGGTCAGCGGGAGTTCGAGGGCGTCTTGCTCCATCACCACGAACACGGCGCGGCCACCGGGTTTCAGGACGCGGTTCCACTCGGCGGCGGCGGCGGCGTACAGGGGTGGAATTTCGTCCATGTTATTGAGTTGTTTGCCGAACGGCGGGTTGCAAATAATCCGATCGACACTGGCGGTTTCGAGCGGTAATCGGCGCGTATCCCAGCGGGCCAACACTGCCGGGCCGACGTTTTCGACGTTCTGGTTCGTCACGAACATCGCGTTCGGGTCGATGTCCCCGCCGATCACTTCGATCTTCCCCGCTTTGCTGCGTCGCTTGGCCGTTTCGATGGTTTCACACAAGATCGTGCCCGCACCGCACATCGGGTCCAGGATCGTCATGTTCGGCCCGATGCCCGCCAGCCAGACCATGCCGGCAGCCACCGTTGGCCGCAACGACGCGAGAACGTGGTCATCCTTATAAGTCCGGTGCCGCATCAGCCGGTCCGACAACCGCAGCCCACACACCGCAGTGTGGCTTTTAATCGTCAGCCAAATTTCGAGCCACGCATTTTCATCGCCCGGCGTCCAACCCATCGGAATCTTGCCGGCCAACCCGTCCGCCAGCGCGTCCAGCGCATCCACGCGCCGGAACCCGTGCTCGCCTTCCCGCTGACAGACGAGGTGAAACGTCGGCTTCCCTTTAGTCTTGGGCCGTAAGCTGTGGTGGATTTTGAACAGGTCGTTCCACTTCGGTTTCGTGGCCGTCCACTTGCGAAAGTTGGCGAGGTCGTCCGACTTGTACGACAGTGCGTCCGACCCCCATGCGAGCAAGAACACGTCCTCCGTAGTCCGCAATTCCAGCAGCTTCGGCGTCACTTCGTCCAGCGTGAACACGACGATGCCGCGTTCCACCTTCTTGATGACGCCACCGAGTTCACGGTTAATCTCATCCGCCGCGACCGGCTCCATGCCCGGCTGCACCATCGCGTAAAGGGGCGGCACAGAAGGCGAATCCGGTTTTCGGCTGTTACGGGACACAAGGCACTCGCAGAACAAATACTGACAAACTGGAAAGACGCGAACAGGTATGATAGCAGACGGCTACCGCAGCATCGCAAGGAATCGACGCAAGCAGGACGCGCAACATCCGTCACACGCTGTTCCGTTGACGAAAACCGATACCTGCCTTTTCCGGAGTGTCGTCGTACCCGACTCGCAACAAGACAAACGTTTCCAGGGTGCGGGGATTCACAAGGCGTGGCGGTTGGGTGCCGGGGGGTGATTGCTTGGATTTGCTGTTCGGTCGGACGTGCAGTGTTACCGATCTAAAAAGCCGTCATCGACTGCATCGCCAACGACCAAGCCGACATGCGACGGGTGTCCGGCAAGAGCCAGTAAACGAAACCGCCACGTGGTGATCGATTTACTGAGAAGCTCTTTCTTGCCAAACGCTAGGGTCGCGGCCACCGTGCAGAACACCGATCACCTCGACTCCACTCGGGACGATCCGATAATACACCACATACCCGAAGCGTCGGACGCCTGCCGCCCGCACTCCAGAACTGACTTCGCCGTACAACTCGGGCATGTCCCCGATTCGGTCAAGTAATTCAAGCACCTCGACGGCAAATGATGTCCCTGAACCAGGACGACGTTGATCGAAAAACGAGCGACCCGAGAGAATGTCTTGCCTCGCTTCGGGCAGAACCGCTACTGGAACACTCACTGCGTGTCCCCGAGCAATTCCTGCCGGAGTTGTGCTAGCGGAATTGCCGCGCCTGGATGAGCCTCGGCATTAGCGATGCGTCTTGCCACTTCAGTCGTGTGCCAAGCAGGCATCGTTGGCAATCCGGTAGCATCTAACAGGCTATCCCACAATCGCCCCAACAGCTCGACACGATCTTCGACGCTGTACTGCTCGATTGATAGTAACGCGACAGCTTGTGACATGCTGACCCCTCTTGGTTAACTGATGACCACAGTGTAGCCGATGACAACTCCACTGTGGTCGCATTTTTAGTATCGTGCAGCCCCAACACTCGGTGGACCATCGCAGGTCGTCACACCTACCGAGCGATTATTCCTTGCAGGCAATGAGGTTGTTCTTGTCGAGATACACCACGTCAACGCGATTCTTTTTGACACAGTTCGCGTCCGCGTCGGGTGCTGTTTCCGTGTAGTACACTCGGCACTCCCATTGTTGTCGGTGCAACTTTGCCAGCCCGACAACGGGGTAAACCTTTGGACACTCGATTTTGTCCACGATCCGGTTTTTCACGATGCTGATATCGCCGATTGGAAGCTTCGCTAGTTTCGGCAACTGACGCAGAATCTCGCGGTCCGTCGGCGGGGTGTGTTGCGATGTATTGGACCTTATCACGTCGGGCACAGACCGCTGAGGGGTGTCGGACTGTTCGGGCAGTGGTGCAGGTGGGATCCGGTCCGATGGCGGTATTCGAGATGGCAACGCAGGAGGTGGTAATTGGCCTCCTTCAGCCGGAATAGGATAACGTACTTCCGGTTCTGGCTGAGGGTAAGTTGCATCAGTGCGGTGCGGAACTCTTCCTGAATTTACTGATCGTTTCCCCGGTTTGAGTTGCTGTTTCGCGGCGGGTTGATTGCCATCGGCCTTGCGATAACTGCCGATTAAGAAACGGAGTTCATTGGAGGTGTTCTGATTTAGGTTGCGTGGATTGATGCCGAAACCCGCGAGGTTCTTCAGCGTTAAACTCTCCCCATCGACACGAAACCGGATGGCGAATGGTTCGCCGACAAACTCCTCCGCCTCAATCGCGGAATTGTCCGGAAGACCCTCGCCGGCGTCAACACTACTGAGAACGCCGAAGATCACACTCTCTTTGTTCAAGCTGTAATCCGCTTCAAATGTGCCACTTGATCGGGTGTTGTCGATGTTCATCTCGATTGCCCCGGAAACATGATCTTCCCCGATCACCAACACGACGCGGCTTCCCGTTACTTCGCGGACCCAGGTGCCGATCGGTCGGGTGACGGCGAACTCTTTGGTCTTTGGCGTGGGCTTCTTTTCGTCATCGGCATTCGGTTTTGCGTCCGGGCCGGGTTTGGCTTCGCCGGCGGCGATGAACTCGTTGGCAACGGCTTTGATCTTCGGCTTATCGCCCGGCTCCGCCGTGGCAGTCGTGGCGGACCAGCGACCGATGCCGACGCCGGTGAGTGTCACCGTCAGTAGCAGAATCCCTGCGACCCATTTCACTTTGTTCAGGATCATCACTTGGACCACCTCGTGCATGAGAGTTATCGTTCGTTCGGAAACTACACTCGCCACCGATTCCCCGGCTGTCAGTAAGCCGGCAGCCTGAACCGTTTTTAACACCACCGCTAACGGCACGGCCCCCGTTCCGGTTCGCCCCAGCACCACGCCCAGCGACCCGACCGCGACGGTCACGCCCCGGCGTGTCAGTTCACCACGAAGCCGTTTTCGTGCCCAGGCCAACCGCGTGAGGACGGTGCCCTTTGGGCTACCCAGCCGTTGCGCGGCAACGGTTGTGGTCAGGCCGTTCACGTAACAAAGCTGCACCACCAGCCGATACTTCTCCGGCAATTTCGCAATTTCTTCATCCAACACACTGCGAAGATCAACCCGCGACGAAGTCCCTTCAACGGCAAGCTCGTCGGTGAGGGGATTGAACCGTTTCGTGCGATCGCGCAACTTCCGACTCACCCGATGGGCGACGCGGTACAACCACCCGCCCAATGCCGCCCGATCCCGGATCGCCGCCGCCCGCCGCACCAGAACCAAAAACGTCGCCTGAAACGCATCATCCCCGTCAGCCGCATTCCGCAACGCCGCCCGGCACACCGTTCGCACCATCGGGCCGTGCCGCAGCACAATCGCTTCAAATGCGACCTCATCCCGATGATCCAGGAACCGCGCCAACAACTCCGCATCACCCAAATCCAGAAGATTCAGCGACGGCGAAAGCAGCCGGGCTTGTCGCAACAGCATCCCAATCCGCGCATCGGCCATCCGGATTCACCTCGTCTGAAGAAACTGTGCCAGCCCGACCGCCGATGATTTTCCGAGTTTACCAAATCTCCCGGTTCAAGTGGGGTGTCATTCAATTCGCTGGGCCTCCTAAAAGCCGTATTCACCACAGAGGGCACGGAGAGCCACAGAAAAAACTATTATTGTTTAGTTCTTCTCTGTGGCTCTCCGTGCCCTCTGTGGTGAAAATTGCTTATTCGTAATCCAGTGAATCTGGTTACACCCGACTTTCTCAACTTGGGGTTGCACGGGCGGAATGGGGGTCGCATAATCGGGTTTGCATTTTCTTGAACAAGGAGGTTCTGGACTATGGTTGCTTCTAGCACGTTGGCGTTCGTTTCCCCGATGACTGACTCGAGCGACGCTCGCCGGGCGTCCGAGGAAAT
Organism: Fimbriiglobus sp.; assembly: GCA_043785105.1. Classification (GTDB taxonomy): domain Bacteria; phylum Planctomycetota; class Planctomycetia; order Gemmatales; family Gemmataceae; genus Fimbriiglobus. The sequence goes on along the minus strand of JAYVXO010000184.1, from coordinate 8,406 downwards.
TGCCAGTCTCATTTTTCGCATCGGTGCGAATTCCATCACCGGGATGGTTCTTCGCCAGACGCAACAAGAATTGCAAAGCCTGATTCGCAGCATCGAAAGTGACGGCAAGTCCGGCACGGTGGTCGGGCCGCTGCGCATTTCGGTCGCTGCGTAAACAATGCCGTACAATGACCCTCGACAGTCCTATTTTTCGAGGGGTTTGCGATGCCGATGCTCACAGTCGATTCTGTTGGAAGTTACGAAGTTGCCGCCGGTAAACGGCTCATCAATGCGTTGACCGATGACGCGAAGGTGGATCAACTTCATGCGTGCGGCGGTAACGCCAAATGCACGACGTGCCGCGTGGAGTTCGTTGCCGGCGAACCGGCACAAATGACGGAAGCGGAAAAAGCGGTTCTCGCGGCGAAGGGCGTAACCGGGGTGCGGTTGAGTTGCCAACTGACGTGTGACAACGACATGACAGTGAAAGTGATTAGCCGACTCGAAGGCAGTGGGCGGGCGGACGCGGGCAAACGCCCGACGGACGCCATCGCCCCGGCACCCGTTTGGACGACGAAGTAAATCGAGCCGTGAAGTACGAAAAAAGCACGAGGTTTGCCTCGTGCTTTTTTCGTGCGTACAACCCGACTCAATCCGTGACCGGCGCGATGGTTTCGGCGAGGCTGCGCACGAGCAGATTGCCGGGTCGGGTCGGCTGGTGGTAGCCCCACATGCCGCGAACCACTTCGTAGCTCATCAAGGTGCCGATGAACATCAGCGGTAAGGTCATGAACAACACGACGGCGGGCAAGGCACCCCACTTCGCAGGGGTTGCCATGACCATTTGCGAGGGCATCGTGTCGTAATCGTCGGCAAGACCTCGGCGTGCGCCGCGTAACGCTTGACTCGCCGAAGCTCCGTCCTCCAGTTCGACCCCGGACATGGCGTCGTCGTCCAGCACCGCTTCGAGGTCGTCATCAACTAGCACCACTTGGCTCGCGCTGTCGTCGTCCAACGACTCAAAATCGGCGTTCTCCAAGTCGGTCTCGGAATCAACCGTCACCACTTCCGACGCGGACTCGTCGTCCAGTGCCGGCAACTCAAAATCGGTCTCGAAAATATCGCTCTTCGCGTCCTCGTCGTCGGCTTCGTAGGAGGCCGCTAGCGCGTCGGTCACACCGGAGTTGTCGTCGAGCGTGAGTTCAAATTCGCTGTCCGAATCCGGCCCCGTCGTTCGCCCCACGGCCCCGAGCGGTGCCGAACTGATCGGCTTGGACGGCCCGTCGAGTGACAGCTCGAAGTCAATGTCCGAATCGCTATCTTTGGCCTTACCTTTCTTGGGCAGTGGTCCCGTTTTCGGACCCTGTCGCTTCTCCAGTGACGGCCCACTGTCCGACGGCTTGGCCAGGTTAATCCCGCTGTGGCCGCCCTTGTTTTCCGCCTGAAAATTCAGCCCGCCCAGCTCCACTTCTTCACTGCTGTCCGACGTCAGTTGAAACTCGAACGAGTCGTTATCCGGGTCCAGGCTCAGTTCAAATTCGCTGCTGCTGTCATCGGAAGTGGGCGGCGCACTGGCGGAGGACGGCCCCGGAATTTTGCCCGATTCGGGTCCGGCAAGCTTCGTCCCGGACTTCGGCGCGGTCAGCTTACCGGAGCCAGTGCTTGGCTTAATAATCGCGCTGCTGGGACCACTAAAGTCAATCGAAATCTCTTCGGTCGGGTTCGTATTGTCTGAGGCACTCCCGGAGCGGGCCAAGCTAGTGTCGAGCCGGACATCACTGTCGCTTCCGGACTTGGGCTTGTTCTTCTGCGTTGACGGCGAGGAAAAAATATCGTCGTCCGCGGCAACGTGTAACGGCTCGTCGTCGTGCTTGTTCGGCGTCGGTTTACTCGTAGCAGCCGGCGGCGTGGTAAACACAAAGTCACCGGACGAATCCGCCGGTGCGGACCCAACCGGCCCCATCTGTAATCCGGGATCGCTCGCTCCACCAAGGCTCCGGGCTAACTCATCAATGTCCGCCACGCGAAACCGCAACGTCGGCCCGTCACGGAAGGGGCGAATCGAGGTCCACTCGGTTTTGAGCCGTTTTTTGAACTCATCGGCTGGCATCTGCAGCCGTTGGGCCGCTTCGTCGAGAGTGTAAAACTGAGCCATGACGGTCTCACATGCAGGCCACGAACGGAAGACGACCCAAAGCTTACCTATCCTCCCAGATTTTACGCTATGCCGCACTCAACACAAGAAAAGATTGCCCCATCAACCCCAAACACAAAACAAACTGTACCGCCTGCGCGAGTCCTGCCGGTTCGGGAAGCGAATAGAGTGTGTTACTTTGTGACTTCAACTTGTGCGAGCTTGGCGTCGATTTGTTTTTGGAGGGCTTCTGGTAGGGGTGCGTAGTTGCGCCGCTTGGCGAAGAACTGGCCTTCCGTGGATGTGATCCATTTCAAGAATGTCACCACGCCGCGACCCGTTCCGCCGGCTTGTTTTTGGTAGATCACGGCAAAACTCATCCCGGCGATGGGGTAGGAGTTGTCGCCATCGGCATCGGTCAAGTTGTAGGTCAGGTCGTGGAGCGAGTAGGGTTCATCGGTTTGTTTCGCGCCGAGCGACGCGGCGGCGGCGGACGTGATACTGTCAAGATCGGCGAGAACTTGTTTGCCATTTCGGTTCTTCACCGTGCCGTATTTCACCTTCTTGTCACCGAGTGCAAACGTCAATTCGATGTACCCGATCGCACCCAGAGTTCGGCCAATGTGACCGGCCATGCCATCACTTTTGTTTTGCTTAATGCCCACGCCCGTTGGCCAGTTCGGTGTCGTGCTCACGCCGACGGTTGTTTTGCACTCGGGGCTGACTTTGCTGAGGTAGTCCGCGAAGATGAACGAGGTGCCGCTGGGATCCGCGCGATAGACAGGTTGAATGGCGAGATCGGGTAGGTTCACACCGGGGTTGAGTTCCTTCAACTTGGCATCGTTCCACTTCATGATTTTCCCCATGAAGATTTCGGCGAGGACCGGACCAGTAAAGTGGACGGGACTGCTAACATCGGCGGGCAAATTATACATCGGCACAACCGCGCCGATCACCAAGGGGATGTGTACGACGGCACCACCGTTGGCACTGGCTTCGTCAAGTTGCTTCTTGTTCATCGGGGCGTCGGAACAGCCGAAGTCGGCGAGCTTCTTCGTCATTTGACTGATACCGGCGCCGGACCCTTTGCCTTGGTAGTTGATCGTGGCTTTGCCGTTAGACTTCTCGCTGTATTCGTTACTCCAAACCTTCATGATCGGTTCGACGAACGTGGCGCCCTCGCCGTTCAACGTGAACGCGGTGTCCGTCTCGGTGGTTGGGTCGTTTGTCCGCGTCGCGCCACAGCCAATGGCAGCAAGCCCGAGGAAAGCGACTACAACGAGAGTGCCCATCACGCGAACACGAACCATTTTTGCTAGCCCCAATTCAAACCCGTGCATTTCAGCCCTGAATGAGAATGTTATGAATCGCACACTTGGCAACAATGAAGATCACGAGAAGGATTCATGAAGGATGTAGTTTGCTACCCAGGCGACTGACATCGCCGGTTCGCCGGGTATAGCACAACCCAGATCGTGCTATGGTAAATCTCGACGGAGTAGTGGCGAATCAACTAATACCGCGTCACCCTGTTATCCTTTCACGGTATCGCCCATGCCGACCCTTCAAGCCCTCGAACCGGGGACCAAACTCCAAGGCGGGCGGTACAAAATTGTCGGGACATTGGGCAACGGTGGCTTCAGTATTGTTTACCACGCCACCCACCGAAACGGCGCGGTCGTGGCCATCAAAGAACTGTTTCCGCTCAACGGGAGCCGGAAATCGTTCTTCGGCCTTTGGAAACGTAAGTCGGTCCGAAAGACCCGCGACTGGCGCGCCCTGGAGTATCAAACCCGTATCGAGTTTCAGACCGTCAAAAGTCTCCAGCACCCGAACATCATGCGGGTGTACGAGTTGTTTGACGAAAACAACACGATTTACATCGTCATGGAGTTGATCGACGGCAAGACACTGCACGACTTGCTCAACACGTTCCCGAACGGGTTGACGGAGCCGGAGGCGGTTCGGATCGGCGGTTCGATCGGGGACGCACTGGCGTACTCCCATTCCAAGGGGATTCTCCACCGGGATGTGAAGCCGAGCAACATTATGATTGCGACTGACGGGCGTGTTGTGCTGGTCGATTTTGGCGTTGCGAAAACGGTGCGGACCAATCAAGCGCGGACCCGCATCGGCACCGAAGGGTACATGGCACCGGAGCAACTTGGCAGCCAACCGCAATCGCAAGCGGTGGATATTTACGGCTTGGCTGCCACGATTTACCACGCCTTGACGGGTCAGGTTCCACCCCGGCCCGCCGAGCGCCGCAAGCGTGATCTTCTTGTGTCACCGCGGCTGGTGAAGCCGGACCTCAGCGCTGCGGTTTCGGATGCCGTGATGTGGGGGTTGGCGTTAAAGCCCAGTGACCGACCGCGAAACATGACCTCGTTCACCAATGTATTACGTGGGCTGATGACCGTACCGCCGCCGACAATTCCGATGGAATCGCACGGCGGTTGGTATAAATCCGCGATCGTTGTGGCGTGTCTTGTCGTGATTGCGCTGGTGTGGCAGGGATGTGGGAACGAGCGGAAAGCGACGCACCTTAGCGGACAATCTGTGAGGGCGGGACGGTAGGGGTTTGTTTCTCGCAACCCATCAGAAACCGTTGCTGGCTTGGTGACCCAGGTAGGGGTCAGGGATGTAGCGACGGGTGGAGCGCTTCGCGGAACCCGTCGAATCCGATACCCTCATACCTGCCCTGGAGGGGCAGAGGAATCCCTTCGCCCCTTCAGGGCGAGTGACAATTGGGTGTCACTGTCCACGGGTTGCGCGAAGCGCTCCACCCGTGGCTACAACCCGGTGCCCCTTCAGGGCACAAAACCACGACTGCCCAACTTTCACGTCAAAAGAAGACCATTCAGTTGATCGTTTTCAATCAACCACTGCGGGGCAGGACCAGCACTTCAAAGGGGATTCGGGCGACTTGGGTGTTGTTTAACCCGATGGTCAGCATTCCCGGTGTGATGCCGGAGGGGCTTTCCCACGGGACGTACACGTCAAACGACCACGGCTTGGTTTGGCCTAGCCACTGGAATCGCACGAGTGATTTTTTCACCCCGGCGTTGGCAACGGCCAAATGGATCCCAAGCTCTTCACCACGGGGGACGTGGCGATCCGCATACCCAGCGCCGCGCAAGTCCGTATCCGGCTGGAAAGCCCGTGACAGCGTACAGACACTCGTGAAGGCTTCCGGCGGGTGCGTGTAAACCTGAAAGCGATACGTCTGCCCCGGCGAAAGCGAAGCAGGTCCGAATAGACTCAGTTGGATGGTATCTCGCGGTGGCAACCAGAAGCAAAACAGCTTCTTGAGCCACCGCAACGTGGACCGAGTATAGGGCGGCGGCGGCAGCACCACGACGGGACTGAGAGTCGTTTCTTCCTTGTCCGATTGCTCGGTCCAGTTCATCACCATCTGGGGAATTTCGACGTTGGTGACGACAGGTTTGGTCGGCTTACGGCGTTCCGTGGGATCCGGTTGCGCTGCGTAATCGCCGGGTTTCGATTGTAAGACAATCATTCGAGCCGGTTGCAACGGCACGGTGTCATTCGGGATGGCATTTAGGTTTTGACTTGGCGTGGGCGTATCGAGTGATGGATCGAACACGATCAAAGTATTTGGCGAAGCTTTGACGCCGTTCGTATCGTCGAAGTTGACGGAATCTTGTTCGTCGGCTCGGTCCTGAGCAATGCTTTCGAGCGACGCCACAAGGTCCGAAACCTCTTGCCACGGCATGGATTGGTTCTGACCGGCGACATCCTCGACAACCGGCGCCGGGAGTTCGTGAACGTCACGAACCCCTTCGGGGACTGCCAGGAACAACGCGAGTTTCACGGCTTCCAAGTTCGCCGGGCGGTCCGCCGGGGATTTCTGCATTAACTGTGTGACAACATCGGCGAGCGCTTCGGGAACGGCAGGAACCCGACTCCGAATCGGCACGGGTTGCTGCGTTTGGTGGGCGATCATCTTGTCCACGGCGTTCCCGTCCGGAAACGGGACGACCCCGGTGAGCATGTAGTACGCGACACACCCCAAGCTGTACAAATCGCCGGCTTGCGTTCGATTCACCGGGTTGGCGAGCGTTTCGGGGGCCGCACAATCCATCATGTTCATCGCGGTGTTGGCGGTCGAAATCGTGTCGAGCAGCGATTCATCGTCGGCGAGGTTTTCGCAGAGGATCGTTCCAACACCGAGGTCCAAAATTCGTGCCCGGCGATCGGGGCCGAGTAAAAGATTCGCGGGTTTTAACAAGCCGTGAATGATGTTGTGCTGATGGCAGACGGCCAACCCGTCGGCCACTTCGGCGAGAAATCGGACGGCGTGGGCGGGTGGCAACGGGCCGGTTCGACGGACTAGATTCTCGAACGTTTCACCTTCAACAAACGGCCACACCAAGTAGTGCGACCCGGCGGCCGTGTCGATGTCCAAAAACGGCACGACGGCGGGGTGCTTGGGCAGGTTACTGAAGATCTGAACTTGGCGCTTGGCCTGAATGACGTTCCACATACTGCGCAACGGTAACACTTTGACCGCGACCCGATTCCGAGAGGTTTGTTCGACAGCCCGATAAACCGTGCCCATGCTCCCGCTACCGATCGGCTCTAACAGCGAATACGGCCCTAACACCAGTTTGGCGGCATGGCCAGCAATTGCGCGTTCGGCTTGGTACGGCGTTAGTAAACCGGCCTGAACCAAAAACTCCGCCAGACCGATGGCATCTTCGCCGACACCTTCGGCCTGAAATTCGCTCAGAATTGTTCCGGCGCGGTCCGCCGCCATGACGCGAGCGGCGATTAACTCGCGCAAGAGCCAATCGGCAGGAACGACCGGAAGAGTGCTTGTTAAGGTTGCCATAGCCAAAAATTACGCCTAACTACATGGTGGCGAGCGCTTTTCTCAGAAGAATCAAGCGTACCGCTGGAGTTTGTGCTATCGAACTATAGATCGTATCGGCGCAGATGCCAGAAACCGGAATCATCCGGAGCAGAAATTCTCGTAGCTTTGCAAGAAGTCGAAGTTGCGCTCTTGGGTCTGGGAGTGTCCGGACTACAATGTGGTAACGGGGCAACTCATCCCACCCCCGAGCCAACGCTTAATCCCCATACTGGAGAGCATCCCATGAGCAGTTCTCCCAACCGCGCCTCAAATTCGACCGGCAAAAGTCGGCGAAAAGAAGTCACGTTGGACCTTGGCACCGCCCGCCAAATGTTGCCCCTCGTGCGCAGCATCGTGGTGGACATACGGGGACATCACCAAAAGCTGAACCAGCTCAACCCCGAACAAGCTCGACTCGAACGGAATCGCCACAGCCTCGATTGGACCGAACGTAGCCGCCGGTATAGCATTCACGACGAAATTCGCCTCTCGGAGAAAAACTTGGCGAACGCCGTCTCCGAGTTAGACGCTTTGGGCGTCACGCTGGTGAACCCGGACTCCGGCCAAGTCGATTTCCCAACCCGCATCAACGGCCGCTCCGCCGCGTTCACCTGGCATTTCGGCGAAGAAGCCGTCGGCCACTGGCACTACTCCGGCGAACCGCAACGCCGCCCCATCCCCAACGACTGGCAACAAGGTACCCCGATTCGCGCCCGCAGCGAGTGACCGGACCAATCTAACTGTCCACCGAAAGCACGGTTGAACTGGGAAATCCCGTTCGACCGTGCTTTTTTTGATTTGGATTTGTCCCGGAATGTGAAATAGCCTGCCGAACTCCTATCGCTGAAATCAAGGCCAGTTTGCTTAACAACATAGCATCAAAAGTTCAAATTATTTATTTGCCCTTAACTGCTCACCACGATGAACTTATGGCACTCAATCAAATGGGGGGGTGATTTTATGATTATTTGTATTGATCCGCGTCTCGTCACTGTGTAGCATTCACTTCACAACAGGAGCGAACTTGCAGAGGCAGCAGTTGTCGATGCAGTCGTTCTGTGAGATTTACAACTGGGAGAAGCGAATGAAAAGAGCGATGGTACTTGCCGGACTTGCGGTTGCACTGGTTGTGTCCGTGGCTTACGCTGCCGATCCAAAGCTGGTGATTTCAGCAGCTGAAAACAACATGGTTGGTACAAGTACAAATGTTACGGTAACATTAACAGATGGTGCATTTAACTTCAACAACTCTGGCAGTGAAGTTTGGATCGATGGCGTCAAACTGATGGTGCCACCGAATACTGTTATTTTGAACCAGGTTAGGAGTTACGCAGTCGCGGCATTTTGAAGGCGGTATCGCGGAGTCGTTCGGTACGCGCGGACGGCATCCTGGACGATCTGCCACTTCGCGGTCAAC
>JAYVXO010000183.1:0-36639 GCA_043785105.1 Fimbriiglobus sp. | reverse complement strand
AGGAACGAAGAAAGCCCAGGAACGAAGAAAGCCCAGGAACGAAGAAAGCCCAGGAACGAAGAAAGCCCAGGAACGAAGAAAGCCCAGGAACGATCGTTCCTGGGCTTTCTTCATGACCCCACCCACTTACGGGTTCGGCCGCAACATCCCAAAGTCCCGCACCACCGATTTGTACTGAAACTGCGTGTAATCAAACCCAGGCTGCGCCCCAGGGTTGCCGGGAATCACCACGCCGCTCATCGCTGAACCAGGACTGAATTGGGGTGGACCGTTCGCAGTTAATGATGCTGTTGGCACATCAACCGTGATCGTTGCCAAACCAGTGTTGGGGTCAAATGCTGGGAGTGGCGGAGCCACAGGTACGTATGGTGCTATTGGTGTTGGGTCTGAGAATCCAAAACCACTCACTTTACCCGTGAGGCCAGACAAGCCCACTCCAATTCTAATTGAGTTATTGCGTTGGATCGAAATCGTTTGCCCCTCGTAATTGACAAAAATCGTATCGCTAGTTGCATTAATTCCCGTGGCGTTGAACCGGAAGTAAAATCTTGTGTTGGTACCGAGTGGGTTAACTGGACTTGGGTTAGTCGTCGTTCCTGATGGACTCGCTTTCGTCACCTCAGTAGCCACTTCCGTGAACCACGGGCGGCCCGTGCTTCCGCTTCCGCTTGTGTCGTAACCCAGCGCGCTGCGGTCGATGATCGCGCTGAACTGGCTCCGCAGGTCGCCGGGGACTTGGTTGAACGCTTCCCGCCGCAACAGTTCCTTACCAGGGTAGCCCGTCGTATCGGTTTCAAAGTACCCGATCGTGAAGACGACCATGTACGTGTCGCTCACGGTCGTGATGTTGTTGTACGCCTTCCGCAACGGCTCCAGGTCCGCGTAGGAACCAGGGGTGACTGCCGGTGGTGTTGCTGACGTATACCGGCTGAACAGCGTTTTGTTATCGCTCGGTCGGATTCGCAGGATCGTGGAGTTCACATCGGTCTGACTCAGCACGCCAGCGTTGACAATGAAGTTAGCGACACCGAGACCTTTGAACGGGCTGTCAAAGCCGGCCGCATTTGTGCTGGCATCGAGTTCATCTTTTGTGATGCCAACTACCGGTGGCACGCCTGTCCAACTTGGGCTACGTGTGGCTTTCAACCCGTCCCAGATCGTGGTTAGGTCATTGTTCGCCCCGGTATTGGTGAAGTCGTTGACTAGTTGCTTATCCATCAACGCATCGAACACTTTCGACCGCAGGGTCGTGGCGTCTTGCTCCCACAGCATGTTGATGTTGATGCCGCCCGGAATGCGACTGCCCGCCGCGATGCCGTAAGTCCACGGCTTCGGCTGCAGCATTTCCATGATGCGGTACAACGGGTTGGTCCCCGGAATCAGTGCGGCTTTAGCGAGCGTGTGCTGGTGATATAGCGGTCTCGGAACAAGTTCTGTTGCAGTTGAGACCGTGCCTCGAACGGCAAAATTGTGAGTCAATTCATACGGGCGCCTTGCCCCGACAGAGAGCAGTTCCGCAGGGCTTATCAACTTACGATCCAAATGCGTGAGCCACTCAAACGGCGCCAGTAAGGTTTCGGCCTTCGTGTTGTTACCAACAGAGTTTCCGTTTGTTGCGTCGTAAAGCTGCAGAGGAGTTGGCGATACAATCGTTGAGGTAATGGTAGGACTCTGGCTGCTATTCATCCGAAAGAACGTCACTTTTTGAGGTGTATTCGTTTCGATTTTGTTGAGTGGTATCTGCCCGACGACCAAGGATTGCGAGTAGTTGATCGGTGCTGCAATTGTTGGATCCAAGTAGTTCGCGGTGAGCGCCGGGTCAGGATTTTGATACCCAGCCATTGGTTGCACGCGACCGACCGACCAGTTGTTCTGTGGCTGCGGCGTGTTGGGATTTCGGTTACCGCTTACCCCGTTCGTTTCGGCTACCTTAATCGCATCGTTGACTTTTACCTGAGTTATGTAATCGACGGTGATGTACGGGTTGTAAGGTTCGGCTGCGTTATAGGCGGGCGTAGCCTCTTGCGGGTCGTTTAGCCGGAGGTAGGGACAAGCGAGCCGCCGAAGCAAGATTGCATGGGCCTGTTTGCCAGTGGGGGCCGGATTCAGGACCGGGAAAGTTGCCGGAACCAGGACGGGTGCCTGTTCTTTCTTGACGAGGTACTCGAGCTGATCGGCGTTATTTGGCGTTGGAACGGTCGTCGTATCCACCGCTGGCTTGTTGAGCATCAGTTTATAGAGATCGGCCGTTGCGGGATTCGGGACAAACGCCACGCTGTCGGTCGTTGCCGTCATAACCGGACCAACCACGGCGAAGCCATTTCTTGCGGCCAACGTGGGGTTCGCGTTCGGCACGGCTGAAAATGCCGTATTATTCGGCTCGACGCGGTCCTTTAGGTTAGCAGCGCCTGGGGTACTGAGGTTAGAGAGCGTTGCAGCCAAGCGGGGAGCGATCGTCGGCTTGCCGAGGACGTTTTGCATCGTGGGCAGGCTAGCGGGATTCTGTATTAGATCAGTCTGTACCTGAAGATTGTTGTCATACACCTCAAGCCGGTAGGGCGAATTCCCGGCGACAACCAACGGGACTGATCCCAGTGCGGTTGCATCAATTCCAGCTATCGGTGAATGGATTGCGGGGTCATCTGTACCAGCCATTTTCCCGGTTGTTTTCTCGATGTTATTTGGATTGAGCAGTTCAACAAAAAACCGGACTCGGAACGGTTTGAGTGCCGAGGGGGTTCCCATATCCAACTGGTCATTTGCAATTTCGCCGTAGGCTTCGTTAATGACCAATCGTGGCTTCTCGACACCAAACACGACGCGGTAGCCGATTTCCGTAGCGGAATAGGGGTTGGGAGGTGCGCCGCTAAGATCAGGGTTCCACACAAACGGCGTGCTGATGTCGTCCGCGTCGATGTAATCAACGATGTTCACTGCCAACTGTGCCAACCATCGCAACGCATCGTATTCACCCTGCGAAACGGGCAGGGTGCGAAGCGTATAAGTGGGTACAGGTGTAAAAATAACTATCGGCAGCGTTACAACACCTGTGTTCGGGTCCACAGAAATACGCGCACCAGTGGCGATGGCCAGCCGATTAAATATCGCTTTCGCCAAAGCCTGCCGTGCATCATTTGCAATTTGATATTGCAGGACCGTAATATTCGTGGGGTTCATCGGCCAAACTGCGGTCAAGTCGGGCTGTCCGGATGTCAGCGGTCGGTTGATACGGTAGTCGGGTAGCGGTTGGTTCAGGTCGATGCCGCTGAGCGCGGTTCGCACGTTTTGGATTTGTGCGTTAGTGGCGACAATATTCGTATCACCCCCGCCAAAAGAGGTGTCTACAAGCTGCACGGCTGTCACGTCAAGAGTGGGTGGGGAGGGAAGTGTTGCATCGCTATTGGTGTAGCTAAACGGCGTTGGCAAACCGCCTGGGGTGTACGTCAGGTTCGAGCCGAGTGCTTTGTTAACGCTCACGTTGCTGTTGCTAGTACCAAAGAAGTTCGGGGCCAGCCCTGGGCGGTGGTTGCGGTTGCTGATCGGGGTGAGCATCGCGCGGGCGACGTTGGCGGGGTTGTTCGGGTTGGTCTGGGCGTAAGTGGGTAGCGATGACCCCAGGACGCTGTAGTTGAATAGGAAATTCGTGTTGTCCGAGTAGCGGGCTTGGAGCCGCCGTTCATCGCTGGTTGGCAACTGCTTCGTGAACGTCGTCGAGGTGCCGCCCTTGGTGAAGTAATCCCACTGGTACGGGTTGAACATCACCGGGTTGAAGCTGGTTTCGGTGGCAGGGTCACTGTTACCGTAAGCCGTACCACTGCCGGTATAGTTCGGGTTGCTTCGGTAATCAGTCGCTGGCGTTGGGTAAACCGAAGACGTATTCGTACCACTCGCATTCCAGTTCACCTGGGAATACGTCGGCGGCAATGTCTGGAAGTTCGCGTTGTATTGCGGCGCCTTAGAAAAGTCCGCCGGATTCAAAGGGTCTTGATGGAAATATTGCTGCGTGTTACTGCTGTTGCGTGTGTTTGGTACAACGCCCGATCCGTATCGACCTGTCACCATCGAGTTTAAGTCGGTCGGATTCAGAGCCATGACCGTCCCGAGATTGATCTCGTGCGGGCCGAAGCCTTGGTGCGAACCGGAGGTGCTGTTTACGCCGTTGGGGACGCCATTCAAGTTGCCCGCGACGTTCAGGTTCACGCGGCCGTCCATTGGCAGCACGGTGGCAGCGACCATCGGGCGAAGCGTTTTACCTCTGTACGTGACGGTCGGCATGTTCGCGTCCAACCACACGCTATCGAACCGCTGCATCCCATAGTTCTGGGCTTGCGTCGCCCCCGTCGCAAACTTCATATTCTGCACGTCGCCGGTGATCGTGCCGTCCGGATTCGCCGGCGGGTAGGGGAAGAGGGTTTTGAAGTTGGCGTTGGGGTAGGTGGCGTTGGGCAGCGCGTTCGCCGTGGCGTCTTGTCCAGTCAATATCTGTTGCAATTGTGCGAACTGTGGAGGGGTCAATCTTGGAGGCGCACTCCCGGCGCTCGGCCAATACCCAGCGGCTTGCAGGTACTTGATTTCATCGAGAGTCAAGTTGTCTATCGTGCGTGACCGCAGGATTTTGAATTTGCCTTCGGGAACGTACCAATTCTGATTGGACGCATCTAGCCCTCCGAACAGTGTTGGCCGGTGATACGACGGAAGCACGATTTGTCCCGTTGCGGGATCCTGTACCGCAACATAGACGTTGTTGCGGTCCGGATACGTGTAGGCGGCATTGCGGGCGACGAAGTGCGTCGGAGGAGTTAGCGCGAGGAAGGCCGCTGGTGTGGCAGCGGTTCGGACTATGCCATTTCCGTTCGTGCGATCTGGGTCCACGTAAACGATTGTCTCTGTGCCACCCGATGCGCTAATGCTCCAGCGTAATGGAGTGAAGTTAATCACCTGGGTACGATCCACAGCAGGGTTCATCAACGTCGGGAGGTTCAGCGACTCGCGGTACACGCCGTGGCCGTTGTAGGGGACCGTGTTTCCGGCGCTGCCGTAGATCATACGGGCCATGTCGTAGCCGTTGAGGGCGGAATTGCCGTCGTTGTTCGAGTAAATGAACTGCCCGAGGAAGCTGTTGACGGCTTGCGTCGAGTCGATGGCGTTGAGGCCGGTGGTGTTCGTGTTGGTGACCGATTCGCGGGCGATGCGGCTGGCGTTGGCTTCGCTCTCGGCGTACAGCACGAAGGCCAACCCAATGACCGCGAACAGCGCCAGCAGCGTGAGCACCACGAGCAAGATCGCGCCCCGTCGGGGCGAACGGCGACCCACGCGAGTCGAGGATGGTCGAAACATGTTACTCTCCCAGAAGGCGATAAAGGCCGGTGCGGGCGGAAACCACCACCACACCGAAGTTGTGTACGAAGGCGAACGGAACGAATGACGGGGCACCCGTTCGGGGGTTACAAGTCTTGCGTAATCGTAATCTGCCGCGTGATGCTGTTCTTCGTGTCCCACACCCGCAACTTGATCTGGATGGCCCGGATCACGGTGGTTGTAGTTGGCGTCGCCGTGTCCAAGCTGCGGGGGGTAGTCGTGACCGCAACTGCTGTGGGAAGATCGTCTAGGAGCAACTGTCCCGAACCGCTGGTGACCACACGGATTTGCATCGAGATCACGTTGTTCAGCACGATGTCCGACCCGGTTTTATCCGACCCCGATGGGATGGCCAGAAGTTTGGGGAACAACGTGTCTAATACCGTTGCGTTACCAGTGACAGCAGCCGGCGTGTTGCCGTTGTAAGTGAACTGCTTCATCATCCGGTTGTTAATGTCGGTCAGTTTATCGGGGTCGTTGACAAAGGCTTCATATACCGCAGGGTTTGCGGTCGTCCGAGAAAGTCCACTGATGCTGATTTCCGGATACGACGCAAGGTAAGCGTTCGGGTTCAAGTTACCTGGTAACGGCAACGCAACCGTGTACGGAGCAATCGCCCGTTGACGGCGGTTGAGCGTGTAAAGGTTGAGTTTGGTTAACGTCGCGTTCTCGTCGTTGGTCATCAGGTTCGATGAGAGCGGTACCAGAAAGTATCCAATCTCGGCCCACTTGCTGGCGAACTGATTGTTGTTCACCGCGTAGTCCGTTAAGCTTTGGTTGCTGTTGAATAACGCGGTCAAGTTACTCATATCACCGTAATACACGTCCTGCTTCGTTTCCCCGGTCCGCTTCGTCGTGAAGAACAGCGAATGGTCCGTTGCCCGATACGAGTAGACTTTTTCCTCATCGCCTTCATAAACAAAGTTGGAGGCTGTACTTTTGCTTCCATGCACGACTGCGAAATAGCCGCGGTAGGGGCTGACCCACGCGACATTCTGTTGGCTCACTCGCACGGGGTCGCCGAGCGGCGATTCCAGATGCACGCCGCCGAGGTCGTTGCGGAGGATGGATTCGGCGGTGCGGAGTTGCTCGGAGAGGCCGACGACGGACTTCAGCGTGCTGAGCGTTTGCATCCCGGTTTGGAACGCGGTGGCCAGCACGGTCATAATTAACACCGTCAGCGCTGCTGCCACCAGCAGTTCCACCAGGGTGAAACCGGAGCGTCGGGCCGTCGGGGTGTCGTTGCGAAAAGTCTTCATGTCCGCCTCGTTCAATCGGGAAGAGTCGCTGACGCGGTGTCAGATCACGGAATGTAATAACCCGAGTCCGGCTTCAACGCGGGCCGCTCAAACACTTCGGCTAGCCCGGCAAACAGGTAGAGCTGGCTGGTTGCCGTGATCTGGGCTTTGATCGGCGTTTCGAGGTCTAATTCGTATGTCGTCCCGGCGGCATTCGTCGTACCTTCGACGAAACCGGAGATGCGATAGAAATTTGTCAATTGCTGACTCGTCGTGAAGTTCGTCGTCGGGATGGTTCCGTCCATGATCCAACCACCCTTGCGAAGCAACACGGGTTGATCGACTGTGCGCGGTGGAACGACAATCGTGACAGTTCGTGAACCCAATAACTGGGTATCGTGCGTGACGACAATTTCATCCCCAGTTGCTGGGAGTGACGGGCGGCCATCGAACACGAGGATCGTAAGGTTCGCCACAGTTCGGACATCATTTCGAGGCCGCTGTACAATCGCGGTCCACGTGTACCGACCCTGGCGACCTAACTTTGAACTACTAAACGGTGCGCCATTCTTTTCAAACGACATGTCGTCCGTCATGCCAGCGATTTCAAGCGATCTCGCAGGGAAATTCACACCAATTGGTGCCGGCAAGGCGTTGTAGACCGCATTCAGTTGGCGGCGGGGAATCAACAACCCGTTCAGTCCGCTTAAGGCGTATTGCGATCCTGCCACCCAATACTGATCGAAGGTGTTCGTCGGTGAGGCCCAACCTAATGGATCGACCATCGCGGGATAGCTTGGAAAAGCTAGCGATGTCCCAGCACTTGCATACGCTTGGTTGGGTGGTCCTGCGGCAGTGAACTTATCTCCTGTTAGCATCGTTGCGGAAACAGGTGAACCAACTGTGTTACTAGGAATCATCGCCCCACTGGGTAGCGGTACAGTAAGGAATTTGTTAAGTATAACCCCGCCCGAGAAATACTTCGGGTTCGCGGTGCTACTCGGAAATTCGTACAAGTTCACGTCGTCCATTGCCCAGAAGTAGGGTTCGATGGGCGAGTTGTTACTATTCAGCACTTCGACCACGTTGTGCCGCCAGTGGGAGCGCATGTAGGCGTCGGCTTGGAGGGCGGTTTGGCGGCAGCGGTCGTCGCGGAGGGCTTGGCCGACTTGCATGGCGCCGAGCGGGAACAGCGTCAGCAAGGAGATCATGCCGATCGCCATGACGAACATGGCAACCAACACTTCGGTCAGCGTCACACCGGGTCGGTGGAGAGTTCGGCGTGTCATGACAAGGTGCCTCGGGATAAAACCAATCCGTAACTGAAATCAAAGTCTTGTAGGTCGTGGTCGAGTCTTCGTGGGCACAGACATTCGACCGTGCTGGGTCATGGATCAGCCGTTTGCTCGGCGGCAGTCGCGTGTCGGGCCTCGAAGACTCGACCACGACCTACCAATCGTCACAGCCCCGAACTCAACCCATCGCGGGCAAAGATGTACGGGTCATGGCCCACGGTCGGGGCGGCGGGCGGTGGGTTGACTGGTTGCGTGTTGATTAACCCGCTCTTCACGGAGACCACCACCAGGGCTTGTTCACCAGCATCATCGAAGACAGCGCGGGGGTCACAATTCGCCGTGCTGTTCTGCCGGGGGTGCGAAACCTTTTCCGGATCGCGGACCCACAAGCAAATCAAGCTGTTCGCGTTATTCAACACTTGCCCGGACGGAGCAAAGACGATGTCGAAGTACGGCCCACTGGGGTCTACCGTGGCTGGAACTGGCGTGACACCGATCGTGGTGGGCGGGTTGTAGGGTCCAGTTGTGGTTGGTGCGGTATCCCAAGTGCGATACCCGTTGGCATCGACTGGTTGCCCTAATGCGGCAGCAGTCGTGCCAACCCGGTAGTCGATCGCCACGCCACTGCTGAGTTGCAGCACAGGTTCGCCCAGCAACAACTGCGGTGCGCCCTGGAACGCGAACTTGTAGGTCACCATTGTGATCGGGGTGCCGATCGGAGGTTGCGAAAGCGGAGGCGAAATCGTGGTCGGGTCAGGTGTACCAGCAGCGCCCAGATTCGGCATTGTCAACAACAATGTTGACAGCGTAGTTGCTGACGGGGAAGTTGTAAGCGTAATTTTTCGACAATTAGCCGTTGGAATAACAAACGTGTTCGGGTTCTGGCCGAGCGCGGCACCGACTGTCAGTGGCGTAGTTGGTACCGTGATTCCTGTTACTAGGAAACTCGCCCCGAACTCAGGCAGTATCAAAGAATCACCAACGAAAACTCGATTGGTGAATTCAGTAATATCATTCGGTACTGGACTGGTCGGCGTTGAAGGCGTTCCGGTGATGTAATACAGATCTAGGCTACGCAGTGCATTGCCCTGGCTCGTACCGGAAGGCACGTTGTTGTACTGGTACACGAACACGATGCGGGCGCCGCCGGGGTTGCCTTCTTGGGCTGGGTTTGGCACCCAGACATCGGGTTGTTCGATGTACTGGGCTTCCGTGGAGACGAACCCGGTGGCTGGTGCGGTGGCGGCGCTCAAGAAGAACCGCACGCCACGGGGGGCGCCGTCGCGGAGGGCGCGTTGCTTGGCGATGAGGAGCCACCCGGAGGCGCGGTCGGCGCCGCTGATGACCTTTTGCGAGCCGACCATCCCGGAGTAGGACACGCCCACCGCGAGCGCGGCCAACAGGATCATCAGCGACATCACCACGAGCAGTTCGACGAGCGTGTAACCGCGTCGAGTCGGGTATCCGGTGCGGGTCATGATTAATCCCTCCTCGTGCCTTCACGGCGACGATAGCTAAGAAGATTGTCGTTACCGGAATCGCCCGCTCCGCCACCGAGATAGGTGCCGAAATCTTTGTCCGGCCCCGCAGAGACCAGCGTCGGGATGAAGTTCTCGTTCACGAAACCACTTAGCCCTAGCGCTGTCAGTGCCTGATTTCTGCTAGTCGCATTCGTCCAGCTAATCAGCAACTTGCGGGGATCGAGTGGGTTGCTAGAGCCATTTGCTGAAGGCTTCGAGAACGGAGGATCTTTAATCTCAGCATTGGATGCGGCGCGAATGAAAACGATCTCTCGGCCCCAGTTATCGTTGAATACCGAAAGTCCGTTGGCCGTTGTGGCGACTTGTTGTTGTAAGCCTTCGAGACTATTCGATGTCCCGCGGGTTCCGGTATCCATGATCGCAGCATAGAACAACGCCGCCGATTGCTCCGTTAGCGATGCTGACGGCGCTGTCGTCTGGACCTTCTTGAACACCGCACGTGGCTGAAGCTTCGCACCGTTGATGTTGATTGGGTTGTTGATCGCCAGCGTCAACTCGGCGTAGGACTCAGGGAACTCGTTCTTCAACACCGCATAGGTCCACAACGAGACGGCACGGTCTTTGTCACCATCACAAAGCAAGATCACCTCCGGTGGTGGGTTCTTCGCGTTAGATAAAACCGCGCTCCAGCGGGCCATCATGAGGGTGTCGAGTTTGCCGAGGGTGCCTTCGGTGTTGCTGGTCTGTTGGGCGGCGCGGACGCGGAACAGTGCCCCGACGGAGAGGGCCGCCAACACGGCGATCAAGGAGATCACCACGAGAATTTCGATCAGCGTGAACCCGCGTCGGCGGGCTGGTTTCGTCAGCATGTCAGCCCTCCGTTATTTGCTACTGGAGCCAAGTTGTAAGCCACCGTTGAAGTTCGCAATGTCGTCTTCACCATCATCGCCAGGGCCGTAAGGCGATTTTTCCGGAACCCAGGGCGATAGCCCTGTTGACGCCAATTCTGTGCCAGGGCCAAAGAATTGGTTCGGACCAGCGGAAATGATTTGCACGCCGCCTGGGTTGACCCACTTCGGGGTCGAGTCCGTGCAGAACGCCCGCACTTGCAGCGGGGTTCCCTTGGATGTCATAAACGGGAGGAAAAAGTTTTTATCGTATTTGTCCGACCGGCCCGTGGAGAAGTACGCATACGGCGTGCCCCACGTATCCAGGTAGCGATTGTTGTTCACGTAATCAGTTGGATTCTTATTGTCGAAGACTCGATTCAAATCAAAGTCAAAATATGGACCTTTCTTTGAAGTCACATTTGGTGCGGGATTGTAAGGGCCAGTCGAATCAAACCCTTGCAGTTGCGGACCACCCAGGAAGAATACGAGACACTGGCTGCCAGAAATCGCTTGGCCATTCATGTTCGTGATAGAACCGAACGGTGTTGCTGCGGCTGGAGCATTGTAAGCCCGGAACATACTCTTCAGAATGGCATAGCCTGCATCCATTTCCGGCCCATTCACACCGGCATTAGGCGGTACTGTTACCGGGAATCGCATATATTGTGGCGGGTTGAAGCCGAAATCCTGTTTGAACTTCGTGATCGCCACGTTCATGTTGTTGATGTCGGAGACCGTGGCGGTGCGCTTGCCCGCGACGCGAACTCTTTGCATGGCGGCGGCGCCGAGTGCCGCTAACACGGCGATGATGGTAATCACCACCAGCAGTTCGACCAGCGTGAAGCCCCGCCGGGAGGATCGGGGGCGGGCTTGTCCAGTTCGGGTTCGCATGACTCGTCACCTCGCGGGGGAAAGATATTGGGGGACAGTGTGTTTCAGTTCGTGTTAGCCCGACGCGCTAGCGAGGGGCGGGGCAGTCGTATTGGTTCGAGCCGGTTGACCGCACCCCTCGCTTGCGCGTCGGGCTAACGGGGGTCGGGCCAACGGGCTACCGGCGTTATTTGCTCAGACCTTCGAGCAGCTTAATCAGCGGCAAGAAGAGCGAGATCACGATGCCGCCGATGACGCCGCCGAGGAACACGATCATGATCGGTTCGAGCAAGCTAATCAGCGACTTCACCAGGTTGTCCACTTCCTCGTCGTAGAAGTCGGCCACCTTGTACAGCATGGTGTCCAGGTCGCCGGTCTCTTCGCCGACCTCGACCATGTTCACCACCATGTCATCGACCAGACGGGCCTCTCGTAGCGGGTCGGCAATGGTGTTCCCTTCCCGGATGGACTCTAGAACACGCTGGAACATCCGCTCAAAAACTGCGTTATTTGCGGTCTCCCGCACAATACTGAGGGCTTCCAGGATCGGCACGCCGGACGCGATCAGCGTGCCCAGCGTCCGCATGGTGCGGGCCACGATGGTCTTCTCCACCAGCCCGCCGATGATTGGAATCCACAGTGTGATGCGGTCGAGGGCGTAGTTCCCGGCCCGGCTCATGCGGATCAACTTCAGCAGCAAGTAAATGCCGACCGGGAACAGCGGGATGAAGTACCAGTACGACGACGTCCAGTTCGAGATGCCGATGAGCGTTTTGGTGGCTTGCGGCAGTTGCAGGCCGAACTCGTCGAAGATCTTTTTGAACTTCGGGATAATCATGACCATGATGAACGTCAAGATCGCTACGGCGACGAAGATCACCACCGCCGGGTAGACCATCGCCCCGATAATCTTGGCCTTCAAACTCGCCGCTTTCTCTTTGAACTCCGCGAGCCGCTGGAGAATGATTTCCAACGCACCGCCCGCCTCCCCGGCGCGGACCATGTTGACGTACAGGCGGTCGAAGCACTTTGGGTGCCGCCCGAACGCTTCGGACAGCGTCATGCCGGATTCCACGTCTTCGACCACGTCGATGAGCGAGTTCTTCAGCACGCCCGGCTTCATCTGCTTTTCGAGAATCCGCAACGACCGCAGCACCGGCAACCCGGCGTCCTGAAGCGTGCTGAACTGCCGCGTGAAGATCGTGAGTGCCTTCTGCGACACGCCACCGATGGTGAACGTCTTGCGGGACTTGCCGGTCTTCTTTTTCTTGCCCTTCTGCCCCTTGCCTTGGACCGCCGTGAGCTTGGTGACGAAGTACCCCATCGCCTTGATCTTCTGCGAGGCTTCGTCCTCGTTGGCCGCCTCGACGGACTCTTTCACTTCCTGCCCGGAGGTGTTGAGGGCTTCAAACTTGTAGGTCGGCATCGTTCACCAATTCGGAACACGGGTTGTGGAGGTCAAACCGCAAAAACTCAAAGTCTCTCAAAGTCTCCCAAAGCCCAGGGACGATCGTCCCTGGGCTTTCTTGGGCTTTCCTGGTGGTTAGTCGTCCAGCACGGTTTCGCGGACCACTTCGTCCAGTGTGGTCACGCCGTTCAGCAGGGCGATGATGCCGCAATCCCGCAGGCTGGTTGTGCCTTGCTTGCGGGTGTAGTTGCGGATCTGGTCGGTCGAGGCGCCGCGGCTGACCATGTCGCGTAAGTCGTCGTTCATAATCAGCAATTCGTACAGCCCGGTTCGGCCCTTGAACCCAAGGTTGTTGCACTTGTCGCAGCCCTCGCCGTAGAAGAACTTTTTGCCCCTAAATTCCTCAAACGGGGCGTTCAGTTCCATCACCTGTTCACGGGTCGGCTCGTAGGGCGTCTTGCAAAGCTGACACACTTTCCGCACCAACCGTTGGGCCTGAATCGCCTCGACCGTGGCGGTGATCAGGAACGGTTCGACGCCCATGTCCCGAAGGCGGGTGATCGAACTCGGCGCGTCGTTGGTGTGCAGGGTGCTGAACACCAAGTGCCCCGTCAGAGAGGCTTGAATCGCAATCTGGGCGGTCTCCAGGTCGCGGATTTCGCCGACGAGGATGATGTCCGGGTCTTGCCGCAAAATCGCCCGCAACGCTGCCGCAAACGTCAGGTCGATTTCGGACTGAATCGGGCACTGAATGATGCCGTCAATTTCATACTCCACGGGGTCTTCCGTGGTGATGAGTTTGGTGTCGATGTCGTTGAGTTCCGAGAGCGCGGAATACAGCGTGGTCGTCTTGCCCGAACCCGTCGGCCCGGTGACGAGGACGATGCCGTTAGGCTTCTTAATCACTTGGCGAAACTGGGCCAGAATATCGGCCGGCATCCCGATCCGGCCGAGGTCGAGGCCGACGCTTGACTTGTCCAGCACCCGAATAACCGTGCTTTCCCCGAACAGCGTCGGCAACACACTGACCCGCATGTCGATGCGGTTGCCGCCGACGTTCAACTCGATGCGACCGTCTTGCGGCAAGCGTCGTTCGGCGATGTCGAGGTTCGCCATGACCTTGATACGGGAGGCAATGGCGGTACCGAGGTGGCGGGGCGGCGGCACCATTTCGTACAGCACGCCGTCGCACTTGTACCGCATCTTGTATTCATCTTCAAACGGCTCGAAGTGAATGTCCGACGCTTGGTCGCGGATGGCCATCAACAACACCATGTTGATGAGCTTGCGGACCGGCGCGGAGTTGGCCATTTCCGCGAGGTCGTCGAGGTCGATACTGGTTTCGCGCTTGCCGGCACCGAGGTTGGCAAAATCGGGGTCGTTCTCCAACGCCTTAATGATGCTCGAAATCGACTCTTCGGCGCCCCCGCCGGCCACGCTGCTGTACGCCTTTTGCATCAACGCCATCACCGCAGAAGGCGGCGCGAGGACGGCGCTGACTTGCGGGATGCCGAGGAAGTTCTTGATGTCGTCGATGGCTTGCAAGTTGTTCGGGTCGGACATCGCCACCGTCAGCGAACCGCCTTCAAACGACAGCGGCACCATCTTGTAGAGTTCGGCCATGTTCAGCGGCACGATCTTGAGCGCTTCGGGCGACGGCTTCACGTCTTCGAGGCTCATCAGCTTCATGCCGTGAACTTCAGCCGTCGCGGTCAGAACTTGGTCGTCGTTCACCAGCCCCCGCGAGACCGCAATTTCGGACAGCTTGTTGTTGCTGTTCCGCATTTCCTCGTAGATGTCTTCGAGTTGCAAATCGTCGAGGTAGCCGAGGTCCACAAGCTTCTGGCCGAGTTGCTTGCTGTTGGAATCGACGTGCGCCAAGCGGTTCCGGGGTGGCGCGGGTTTCGGCGCGGGCTTGGGTGCGGCCGGGGCCGCTGGCTTCTGGGCCGCCGGTGCGCCGGGTTTAGCGGCGGGGTTCGGCGCGCCCGGTGGTTTTGCTCCAGGTGCTGCGGGTGGCTTCACTCCAGCCGCACCCGGCACTGCAGGGCGGGGTGCAGGCGCCCCACTAGCGGGTGGCTTGACGCCGGGCACACCGGGCTTCGCGCCGGGTGTCGGGGGGGCCTGTGGCTTCGCGCCGGGTATGGGCGAGCCAGCGCTCTTCGCACCGGGTTGGGGCGGTGCGACGGCGGGCTTCTTCGGGTCGTTTGGAGGAACGGTGGACATTGTTCGCTTGGCCTCGGTTCGGGGTGCTGGGTCGGGCAACTCAACCGCGACAGTGTGGCGGGAATCGCACCGATGCCTCATCCGTTATGCTTGTGATGCTATGCTTGTCATGCGGGGCCTGCGGAGGGTTTCTCCGCAGGCGGTCCGGGCTGATCGTTACTTCCCTTTGCGACGGGGGCGACGATCTTCATCGTCTTCTTCCTCTTCGTCATCGACTTCATCGTCCTCGTCGTCGTCGCCGCCTTCGTCCTCTTCGTCTTCGAGCGAACCGCGTTCGGCCATCGCAATTTTGCCGGCGAGTTCGGCCGGCTTGGACGCCTTCAGAAGCACTTCTTCTTTGTCGCAAAGCCCTTCCTTCCAGAGGCGGAAGAGCGATTCGTCCAGCAAGAACATCCCGTCTTTCCGGCCCGTCTGAATCGACGAGTCGATTCGATAGACCTTGTTTTCGCGGATCAAGTTCTGAATCGCCGGGGTCACGACCATCATTTCGTAAGCCGCGATGACGCCGTCCGGTTTCTTCGGTAACAACGCTTGCGACAACACCCCGATGAGTGCGGTCGAAAGTTGCGTTCGCACCTGAGCTTGTTGCTCTTGGGGGAACACGTCGATGATCCGGTTCACCGTGGACGCCGCACCAGACGTGTGCAGCGTACCGAACACAATGTGCCCGGTTTCGGCG
The DNA here is from genome assembly GCA_043785105.1 of Fimbriiglobus sp. Lineage (GTDB taxonomy): Bacteria > Planctomycetota > Planctomycetia > Gemmatales > Gemmataceae > Fimbriiglobus. The sequence continues at coordinate 21,197 of JAYVXO010000183.1, read as the reverse complement.
GCTTCAATGGCGGCGTGGATCGTTTCCAAGTCTCGCATTTCACCGACCAGAATCACGTCGGGGTCCATCCGCAACGCCCGCCGAATCCCTTCCTTAAACTCCGGCACGTCCACGCCGATTTCCCGCTGGTTCACCGTACACTTGATGTGTTTGTGGTAATACTCGATCGGGTCTTCCAGCGTGATGATGTGCCGGTCGTAGTTGTTGTTGATGAAGTTCACCATCGACGCCAAACTCGTCGTCTTCCCAGACCCCGTTGGGCCGGTCACCAACAACAGCCCCCGTGGGCGAACAATCAAGGAGCGGATCGCTTCGGGCATCCGCAAGATTTCAAACGAAAGAAACTGACTCGGAATCCGCCGCAACACCATGCCGATGGTGCCGCGTTGTTTGAAAATCGCAACCCGGAACCGAACCCCATCGGTGTACTCGATGGCGAAGTCAGCCCCCCCTTTTTGCTGCAACTCTTGTTGGCAGCGGTCGGGGGTGATCGACTTCATGAGGCCAGCGGTATCGTCGCTGTCCAGGATTTTGGCGTCAAGCTTCCGCATCCGCCCGCCGTGGCGAACGACGGGGGGTTGTCCGACACTGATGTGTAAGTCGCTGGCCTTCAGTTGGATCACTGTTGACAGCAACTTTTCCATTGCAACAGTTGCCACAGTCGAGACCTCGGCTGGGGGCACGCGGTTGAGTCGGACGAGAACATGAGATCCGACAGGACGCAATGCCCCTGACATCCCATTATCCCGCGACCAACCCCAGTGCCAAAAATTCGGGAAAGAAACCCGGCCTTGTCGCCAAAACGACCAGACCACGATTAGACAGCTTAATGGCCCCTCGGATCAGTCCCAGACAGCCTCACCATGCCAACCCATGACTATTACCAATACCTGAATGATTGTCGTCTTCAAGTTTTCACTACCGAGAAAGCACACGGAACCTCACTGGCTTCCCGTGTGCGTCATTCTCACACTATTATCATGAATCCGTAGCTCGTTGTGCAACCGGGATTTACGTTCACACTTTTGCTGACCAATTGAGGTTACGTACCGACTTCCAGGAGTTCGGCATGGCAAGTTGACAGCACTTCCTCCACGGTGGTAATTCCCTTAAGTGATTTCTGCACACCATCTTCCAGCAACGTTCGCATCCCACCCGCCCTGGCTTTGCGGCGGAGTTCTTGCGTCGGTGCGAGTGCGAATGTTAACTCCCGGAGTTGGGAGTTCATTCGCATCAATTCCGTGATCGCAACGCGACCTCGGAACCCCCCCTGACGGCAGTGGGTGCAACCTTTCCCCTTCATGAACGTGGCGCGTGCTTTCATCTCCTCGGTGATGCCGGCCGCGCGAAGTTGTTCGTCAGGTGGGGTGTACGGCTCACGGCATTTCGGGCAGTTCACCCGAACCAATCGCTGGCCCATGATGGCAATCACGGAGCTAGCAATCAAGAACGGCGGCACGCCAATATCGACCAGCCGTGTCACAGCACTGGGCGCATCGTTCGTGTGTAACGTACTGAAAACCAAGTGTCCGGTTAGAGAAGCCTGAACAGCGATCTCGGCAGTTTCCTTATCTCGAATCTCACCGACCAGAATAATGTTCGGTGCCTGCCGCAACATTGCCCGGATAATTCGAGCGAAGTTCAGTCCAATGTTGTGCCTGACTTCAACTTGGTTGATGCCGGGCAGATAATACTCGACTGGGTCTTCAGCCGTGATGATCTTGCGGTCCGGTCGGTTCAGTTCGTTCAACGCCGCGTACAGGGTCGTGGTCTTGCCGGACCCGGTCGGGCCGGTCACCAGGAAAATCCCGTTCGGGCGTTTGATGATGTTCTGGAATCGCAGGTAGTCTTCTTCGCTGAACCCCAAGTCGCGGATGCCGACCATGATGTTCCCACGGTCGAGAATCCGCATCACAGCGGACTGACCGTGGACAGTCGGAAGCATACTCACGCGAAGGTCGAAGTGCTTGCCGCCCACGGTCATCTTGATACGACCGTCCTGGGGACGCCGTTTCTCGCTAATGTCAATGCTGCCCATGATCTTGATCCGCGACAACATCGCGGAGAGCAATCGGCGGGGGGCCGCATCCCGTTCCACCAACACGCCGTCGATCCGGTAACGGATCCGGATTCGGTCCCCGAACGGCTCGATGTGAATATCTGACGCTCGTGTAGCCACCCCTTCCGAGATGAGCAAGTTCACCAGCTTCACAACCGGCGCATCGGATTCGTCCGCGTTCGCCATCGACCCGGCGGCTTCGGTCTTGGTGAACTCGATGGCCGTGTCCGTGAACTCGACGAGCATGGAGTCAACCGATTCGGTCTCGGTCTGACCATAGTTCCGGTTAATCGCTTCCTGAATCTGTTCTTGAACGGCCAGGACCGGCTGGATTTCCTTGTTCAGAATGAACTGAAGTTTCTGCATCGCCTCGTAGTTGCTCGGGTCCGCCGTGATGAGCTTCAGCGTGTTCCCTTCGAGCGACAGCGGCAAGACGAGGTTTTCGCGGGCCACCGATTCCGGCACCAGTTCGATAACCGCCTTCGGAATCTCCAGCGTCGTTAAATCAACGAACTGAACGTTGTGAAACTCTGCCATTGCGGCGACCGATTCGGTCGGCGTGGAGTAGTTGAGCTTTCCCAGGGCGTCCTGGAGTTTGATCCCCGTCGAGCTAGCGAGGCTCACCGCCTCGTCTAACTGTTCGGGACTGAGAATTTTCTTCCGGAGCAAAATGTCCGTGAAGTCACCGCGGGCCTTGGCCATGATGGCCTCCCTCTAAGAGGTAAAACAGTGGGTTGAGCAATTCAAGTCGAGTCCTGTCCGGTGGCGTTGTACGCTGGTCGTTCGCCGATGGTGGGATGGGAATCGGCGAAGCAATCATCGTGGGGGACTGTGGAATACGCTGGGCCGGACAAGGGTGATGAATACTAACTGAAATTCTACCAGACTCTGGGGGCGATGCTGCAAGAGAAAATTCCCAATGTGACGCGCTTTCGGGGCAAGTTCCCACTGCATACCAGCGCCAGCAGTTAGAAGCCGTTGCTTGCCAAGTGGGGATGCGGTCTGTTCAACACACTCTACGCCGCCGGTTCCGTGCGGTAAATGTTCGGTGAACTTCACGAAACAGGTGACGCATGGCTCGGTACTGGTGGAACGTCGTTGCGGTGCTGGGGATGGCGATTATCCCCGCACTTGCTCCCACAGTGGGGTTGGCCCAAGCGGACCCCGCGAAGCCACTGACCCGGATCGCCTTCGGGTCGTGTGCCAATCAAGACAAGCCGTTACCGATCTACGAAAAAATCGCGGACGCCAAGCCAGAACTGTTGCTACTGCTCGGCGACACAATATACGCGGACCTCGAACGGTCCCGCAAAGTGACGACCGAAGTGATTCAGGAAAAGTACGAGACACTCGCCAAGCTTCCCGGCTGGCAGCGGTTGAAAGCCACCTGCCCGATGCTGGCAACGTGGGACGACCACGACTACGGCAAAAACGATGCTGGTGTGGAATGGCCGTTGAAGGTCGAGTCGCAACGAATCTTCCACGACTTCTTCGGCACCCCTGCCGATTCCCCGCGTCGCACGCAGAAGGGGGTGTACGCGGCCACCACGTTCGGTCCGGTCGGGAAGCGGACCCAAGTGATTATGCTGGACACCCGGTATTTCCGCAGCAAGTTGAAATCCGGGTTGCCGCAAACCATCGCACCCTACGGCCTGATCCGCACACCCTACGTTCCGAACACCGACCCGGATGCCACGATGCTGGGGGACGACCAGTGGAAGTGGCTCGAAGCGCAACTTAAGGAACCCGCCGATTTGCGGTTGTTGTGTTCAAGCATTCAAGTGATCTCCGAAGAACACCCGTTCGAGAAGTGGGGCAACATGCCTGCCGAACGCAACCGTCTGTTCAAACTGATTCAAGATACGAAGGCCAGTGGCGTCGTGATCCTCAGTGGTGACCGACACCTGGGGGAACTATCACTCACGACCCACGCCATCGGTTATCCGCTTTACGACCTGACCAGCAGCGGGTTCAATCAAGGCGCCCCGAAATGGCGTGAGCAAGAAAAGAACAAGCATCGCGTCTCGTCGATGCCCTACGGCGATCACTTCGGCTTCATCACAATCGACTGGAGCGACGAACCCACCGTCACTCTGCAGTTACGTGACGACCAAGGGGAAATCACGTTGCGGCAAAAGTTCCCGATCAGTTTACTACAAGCGAAAGACAAACCGCAGGACGCCGAACCGCCCAAAGAGCAACCGAAACTACCCCCCGGCGTCCTGACCCCCGCCGAGGCGATCAAGAAGGTTGGTGAAGTCGTCACGGTGCAATACGTCGTCAAAGGTGGCCGGGCGGTGAACAACGGTAAGCGAATTCTGCTGAACTCCGACGCGGACTTCCGCAGCAAGGAGAACTTCACCGTCGTGTTGAACGAAAAGGGCATGACCGACAAGCACGAGAAGGCCACCTACGACACGTTCAAAGACAAAACCATCCGCGCCAAAGGCAAAGTGACGGTCTACAAAGACAGCCCGCAAATCCAGATCGACGACGCCAAAGACCTGGAAATCATCGAAGTGAAGAAGTAGTTTGTTGTGTCCAGAAACCCCGAAAGCCCACGGCAACGCTTCGTTGGCGTGGGTCATAGGTCGTGGCAATTAATCCTCCATTACAATCTCCGACTTGCCAGTGCTGTGCTTCCCGTTGCCGTTACCGTTCAAATAGTACGCCCCATTCTTCGCAGTCGGAACCGGCACAACAAGCCCCGCCGGGTGAACATACCGACCGACGTTGTACACGTTCGCAAGCATCTCTTTGGCGAATGTCTCTAGGCTGCTGGCGTCCACGGACGAGATGGTTTGCTGGATGTCGTAGTCGATTTGCTTCAGTTCCACTTTGCCGTCTTCGATGATCGCGTACCGGGCTTTCGGGTTGCCATCACGCTGCAAGCCGACGCTGCCGGGGTTGACCACGGTTGTGCGACCTGCGTTCAACTTGAAGGGGATGTGCGTGTGACCGACGAGAAGAAAATCGACCTTGATGCCCGCCAGTCGTGCCGCCCACGCTTTGGGGTCCGGGAGAACATATTCGTCCATCGGATCGCGGGGAGACGCATGGACCATCATGATGCGGAACCCGTCGATCGTCAGCAGTTGCGTCGTGGGAAGGTCCGCTAAAAATCGCCGGTCGCGGTCCGTCAGAAGTGGGGAAGTGGTTTTCCGTGTGGCCATTGTCAAGTAGCGAAACCCACTCGCACCTTGAATCACCACGTCCTGGGCGACGCCGTGGTCATGGTTGCCACGCACGGTGTACGTCGCATGCTTCCGAACCCACTCAATACAGGGCGCCGGGTCCGGGCCGTAATCCACGAGGTCGCCCAAACAGAGGCAAACATCAAAGCGCTCGCGCACGGCCATCAGAGCCGCTGGATTTGCGTGAAGATCGGACACAACGAGGATTCGCATTCAGGCCCCCTGACAAGATCGTAGAGCGAACTCCCCCATTGGGGTAGCCACAACAACCGATTTTTCTGATCAGGCAAGATGAGAAGCGAGCAGAAATGAGTAGTCTGTCGTGGTTGTAATGACCAGATCGGTTTGTTCGAGGATGCCGCGTTCGCCAGTTATTACGGGATTGCATCCGGTGGGATTGCCTCAGCTACTACGCTCGGGTCGAGCAGCACATTCATTCGCCGCAACCCTCATACATCGCCTCACGACTGACATCGACAACATGGCCGGGTGGGTAGCGGTCTGCTTTGGCTTCGATCGTTTTCATGTGCGCATCGAACCGTTTCTTCCACTCGTGATACGGCAGGTCCACCGGCAGTGTTGATGGTTCATTGGTATGGGATTCCGGTGCGAGTTGGTCCAGGGCTGGGGCAGCAAGAGCCTCGACCGTGCTTCCCAGAGCCGCCGCACGGTTGGCGAGTCGATGGTAGAGATCTTCGGGGATCGTGATGGTCGGCATGGAACAATCCTTCTTGTTCTAATTTTGAATGGTACCCGTCGTGATCCCCGTCGTCTAGTTTACCGGGGGCGGCGGGTGAGGATTAGCATTTTGCCGTATTCGAGGTGGGCTTCGATGAGTTTGGCGGCGGTGAGGCCGTCACCGGCGATGACCGCATCGGAGATGGCGAGGTGTTCTTCGTAGCTGGACTCGAACCGATGGGGGTGGCTTTGGAAGACCGTGGAAATCACCATCCCCATCTTGTCGCGGAGTTGCACCATCACGGCTAAAATTTCTTGGTTGCCGAGTAGTTCGATGAACAGTTGATGGAACTCCGCGTCCAGTTTCACGGCAGCTAGCACATCGGGTTTCTGGGTCAACTTCTTCTGGGTAGTCAAATTCGCACGCACCTGCGCCACTTGTAACGGCGTCAACTTCCCCGCCAGCATCCGCACCGTGAACGATTCGAGTGCCATGCGGATTTCGTACTGGTCGGCAATCTCCGCGATCGAAAGCGAGCGAACCACGATGCCCTGTTGCGGCGAAATCGTGATGAACCCTTCGTGTTCGAGCCGTTCCAACGCGGCTTTCACGGGGGTCTTGCTCATGCCAAGGTCTTCGGCCAATTGTCGCTCCGCGAGGAAGCAACCGGGTGCATAGTCTCCGGTTGTTATCCGCCGCTTCAATTCGGTGTATGCTCGTTCCTTCAGAAGTCCCGACGTTGCGGGGAGCATCCCGTTGGCCGGGGTCAGGGTGCTGGCCCGTAGTGGCGGCATGTCGAACGCTCCGATTGGCAGGCTGTAACGGCAATGTGAATTCGGCGGCGATTTCCTAGTTGCATCCTACTGAGATTTCAGTATGATCTCAAGCACGATCTCTTCAGATTTCTCTGAGGCTCACCGAAATGGTCCGTTTGCGAACGATTGAAACGACACTTTTGGCCTTGTTTGCCCTCACACTGGGATGCGGTTCAGTCGGTGCTACGGAAGCGCCGGTGCTGGTGGCGGCAAAAATCCCCGCGTTTCCGGGGGCGGAAGGTGGCGGGGCGTTCACGGCGGGTGGGCGGGGTGGCAAAGTCTTCGTCGTCAAATCACTCGAAGACAAGGGGCCGGGCACACTCCGAGAAGCCGTCGAAGCGAAGGGGCCACGTACCGTGGTCTTCGGCGTGGCCGGGATCATCGTTCTCGAAACGCCACTGAGTATCAACAACCCCTTCATCACGATTACGGGGCAGTCGGCGCCGGGTGATGGCGTCTGTGTCCGGGGGCAAACCACCGAGATTAACACCCACGATGTCGTGATTCGGTACATGCGGTTTCGACGCGGGAGTTTGAAGAAACGGGACGACGCCCTCGGGGGCAACCCGGTCGGCAACGTCATCGTCGATCACGTCTCCGCCAGTTGGGGTTTGGACGAAAACTTGTCCCTTTACCGGCAGATGCAGAAGCAATCGGACGGCAGCCCGGACAAGAAACTCCCGGTCGAGAACATTACGATTCAATGGACGATTTCGAGTGAAGCGCTGGACCTAAACAACCACGCTTTCGGCGGCACGTGGGGCGGGTTGAACAACTCGTTTCACCACAACCTGTTTGCCTGCAACACGGGGCGGAACCCGAGCATCGGGTTCGGCGGGACGTTCGACTTCCGCAACAACGTGTTGTTCAACTGGAAGCATCGCACCGTCGATGGCGGGGACGGCAGTTCGCGGGTCAACGTCATCAACAACTACTACCAGCCCGGACCCGTGACCGTAGGCAACCTGCGGTTCCGCATCTGCAAGGCCGATGCGCGCAATTCCCGCGACCAGTTTCCTGGCTTCGGCAAGTGGTACGTCGAAGGTAATCATGTTGTTGGCGATGAAGCGATCACCGCGAACAACTGGGCGGGCGGGGTGCAGTATTCACCACCGACGAAGAGTAAAGACGAAATCGTGCCCAGTGGCACGGAGAAAGATGTGCGTTCGCTGAAGCCGTTTGCGGTGGCGAACGTGAAAACGCACAGCGCGACCGAAGCCTACGGACTCGTACTCGCCAACAGCGGCGCGACCCTGCCGAAACGTGACCCTGTGGACTTGCGGGTGATTGAATCGGTTCGCACCGGCAAACCGAGTACCAAGACGGGCATCTTGGAAACCCCGGCGGATGTCGGCGGCTGGCCGGAATACAAGGCGGACAAGGTTGAACCGGACACCGATGGCGACGGGATGCCGGACGCCTGGGAAAAATTGCACGGGCTGAACCCGAACGACCCGTCTGATGCCGCCAAGGACGCCGATGGTGACGGGTACACCAATCTCGAAGAGTATCTCAACGGCACCGACCCGAACAAATTCATTGATTACACCAAGCCCGAAAACAACGTGGCACGGGAGCCGATCAAGTGAAGGGAACCGCCGCGCTCATCGGAATGCTTCTCGCCATCACAGCCATCCCGGCTGCGGATGCGGCGAAGCGTTTCGTGTATCTCGGTGCCGATGGGAAGTTGACCTACGACACGGATTCTCGTGGCAACCGGATTCCGGATTTCTCCTTCACGGGTTACGCCAACGGCACTTCGCCGATCCCAGATGTTCCTGTGCGCGTGGTCGTGCCTTCCGAAGTCGGGAACAACGGCCCCCAAATCCAGGCGGCGATTGATGCCATCAGCACCAGGAAGCCGGACGCACAGGGGTTTCGCGGTGCGGTGTTGTTATTGGCTGGGCGACACGAAGTGGCAGGGCAGTTGAAGATCACCGCCAGTGGTGTTGTGCTGCGCGGTCAGGGCGAAACCAAAACGACGCTGTTGGCAACGGGTACCGATCGGCGAACGCTGGTTCAAATTCGCGGGCAACAAGATCGCACGCGGCGGAGTTCGCACGACATCGCATCCGCTTATGTTCCGGTGGGTAGCCTGCAACTGAAGTTGAAATCGGCGACAGGGCTTGCGGTCGGGGACGCGATTTTGATCGAACACCCCGGCACGAAGGAGTGGATTGCGGCACTGGGTATGGATCGGTTCCCGTCACGCGACAAAGGTTCGTGGCAAGACTGGCAGCCGGGCAAGCTCGATCTGAAATGGGATCGCACCATCACCAAAATCGACGGCGATACGATCACGCTGGATGCGCCGATTACGGCGGCACTCGATGCCAAGCTCAGCACGGCAAAGGTCATGGCGTACACGTGGCCGGGGCGAATTCAAAACTGTGGCGTGGAGAACCTGCGGATCGAATCGACGTTCGACGCGACCAACCCTCGGGATGAACAACACGCCTGGGGCGGAGTCAGTTTCGAGACCGCCAGCGATTGTTGGGTGCGGCAAGTCACGTTTGCGAACCTCGCGGGGTCGGCGGTCAGTATCTGGGAAAGTGCGCAGAAAGTCACGGTCGAAGATTGCACCTCGACGCACCCGGTGTCGGAACTGGGCGGGTACCGTCGGCACACGTTCTACACCGCCGGGCAACGGACGCTGTTTCGTCGTTGTCAAGCTGAACACGGTCGGCACGACTTTGCCGTCGGCTACTTGGCAACCGGGCCGACGGTGTTCACCGAGTGTGAAGCGAAGAACGCCACGCATGACAGTGGGGCGATCGAAAGTTGGGCGACCGGGATTCTATTCGACAACGTCACGATGGACGGCGGCGGGTTGAGCTTAACCAACCGCGAGATCGAAGGCCACGGTGTCGGCTGGGCCGCTGCGAATAGTGTGATTTACCAATGCGCTGCGCCCGTCATCACCTGCCGAACGCCACCGGCGGCGCAGAACTGGGCGATCGGTTGTTGGGGCCAATACATCGGGGACGGCCACTGGCGGCAGTACAACGAATTCGTAAAGCCGGAGAGCCTGTACAGAACACAACTCAGCGAACGAATCGGTGTGAAGGCGAAAGAGATCGGGGCGAAGCGAGCAATTCCAACCGATCCGCATGATGTGCCGAAAGTCGATGTGGTCGTTGTGGTACCGCAACCGAACAGCCCGAAAAAGCTTCAGTTGAAAAACGGTTGGTTGATTGCGAATGGCGTTCCGCTCACTGGCACCCGGATTGGTGCCGATTGGTGGCGTGGGCATGTGCTGCCGTCTCGTGCTGAGGCGATGGCCCCCGGCATCACGCGGTTTGTGCCAGGGCGCACGGGGACCGGGTTCACGGACGATCTGGATGAAGTGACTGATGGCATGATGGCACGCGCGCAACTGGTGTTCGACCATCACTGGGGCCTCTGGTACGACCGCCGCCGCGATGACCACCAGATGATTCGCCGCATGGATGGCGAGGTGTGGCCGCCGTTCTACGAACAACCCTGGGCACGCAGTGGGCAGGGCACGGCGTGGGATGGCCTGAGTCAGTACGACCTCACGAAGTTCAACCCGTGGTACTTCGGACGCCTCACCGAGTTTGCGGACTTGGCCCAGCGCAAGGGGTTGGTTCTCGTTCAGCAGATGTACTTCCAACACAACGTACTCGAAGCCGGTGCTCACTGGGCGGACTTCCCCTGGCGGTCCGCGAACAACCGACAAGGGACCGGTTTCCCCGAACCGCCGCCCTACGAAAACAAGAAACGCATCCTGATGGCCGAGGCGTTCTACGACATCACGCACCCGGTGCGGCGCGAACTGCATCGGGCTTACATTCGGCACTGCCTGGACGTCTTGGGCACCAAGCCGAACGTGATTTTTCAAACCGGCGAGGAGTTCACCGGACCGCTCGCGTTCGTGCAATTCTGGCTCGACACGATCACGGAGTGGGAAAAGGAACACAACCACAAAGTGCTGATCGGCCTGAGTTGCCCGAAGGATGTTCAGGATGCGATTCTGGCCGACCCCGTTCGCGGGCCGCACGTCAGCGTGATCGACATCAAGTATTGGTGGTACACCGCCAACGGTGGCGTTTACAACCCGCCTAGCAACCAGAATCTCGCACCGCGACAACAGTACCGCGAGTGGCAATCTGGCAAGACCCGGTCGGAAGCATCCTTCGCGCGGCAGGTGTCGGAGTATCGCACGAAGTACCCGAACAAGGCGATCGTCTGCTCGCTCGATGGGGCTAATGGCTGGGCGGTTCTCGCCGCCGGTGGGTCGTTCCCGAATTTGCCACGATCGACAAACGCGGAACTGCTCGCCACGATTCCCACGATGCAGCCGGTCACGCTGAAAGACTTGCCCGTTGGCACGGTGGCGATCGGCAATCCGGGGCAAAACTATCTGCTATTCGCGCCGCACGCCGAGACGATTCGGTTGAAGATCGGCGAACCGGGACAAGAGTTCCGTGCGGACTGGGTCAACATGAAAACCGGCGAACTCGGCGTGGCTCGCACCACGCTCGTCGGTGGACGAATCACGGAATTATCGCCCCCCCGCACCGGCCCAACGGTCCTGTGGGTGAAGCGGAACAATCCTTGACAGACGTTGTTTTCTTTTCTTCCTGCATGGAGCTTTTCGATGCGTCGCTCAACTCTCCCCCGTGTTCGGTCCGCGTTCACGCTGATCGAACTGTTGGTGGTGATTGCCATCATCGCCATCTTGATTGGTTTGCTGCTCCCCGCCGTGCAAAAAGTGCGCGAAGCGGCGGCACGGATCAAGTGTGCGAACAACCTGAAGCAGCTCGGATTGTCGATGCACAACCACCACGATGCACTCGGGAAGTTCCCGTACTTACGCTCCGGTGGCGGCCAGAATCGCCACTCGTGGGTGGTGCAGTTGTTGCCGTTCATGGAACAAGACAACCTGTACAACACCCTGAAAAACCCGCTCCCCGGCGTCTCGCAGACCGACGGGTTCAACAATTTGACCTCGACTGATCCCATCATCGTCGCGGCCCGGCAAGCCAATGTCAGCACACTGCTATGCCCCAGCCGACGGAGTGGCGGGGCGTTAACATCAATTGACGCAGGACCACCCATCAGCACCATCACCGGCCAACCGGGTGACTACGCCGCCTGCTCCGGCGACACCACGACCCTGCCGACGACGGGCGTGTTCAAGCTCCTCAACGGAACATTAGCAGTGCTGACCGCGTCCGGAACCAAGATCGGGGACATCACGGACGGCACAAGCAACACGTTCATGATCGGCGAAAAACACATCCCGATAGACAAGATTGGCGACGGCGATAACGACGCAATCATTTACAGCGCGGGCCAAACAAACAATTACCATCGCAAGGCCGGTCAGAGTTGGCCGTTGGCCCAAGCAATCACGACGAAACCAATTGGGCAGTTCGGGAGCTGGCACACCGGAGTGTGTCAGTTCGCGTTCGGCGACGGTAGCATTCGCGCGCTGCGAGTCAGCGTACCGGGCACGACACTCGGGAATTTGGCGAACATTAGTGACGGCAATGTCATCACCGATTTGGACTGAGTAACGCCGCAGGCCGCGACCGAAACTCGCATCGGTCGCGGCCCTTTTTCACGACCCCTTTGAGATCGAGACATTACTATGTTGCGGAAATTCGCGGTGCCGGTTTTGATGCTGACGATGGCTTGCACCGTAGGGTGCGGGAACCGCTGCACGGTCACGGGCACGGTTTCATACGAAGAAGGTGGCGCCGTGGACGGCGGCATCGTCATCGGGGAAGCGACTGTGGACGGGAAGTTGGTCATGGTTCAAGGCAACATCGAAAAAGACGGCTCGTTCAGTTGGGGCGGAGACCGTGTAGGGGACGGCGCGTTGCCGGGGAGCTACAAGGTGTTGGTGATGCCCGTCAGCCTGAACGACAACGAACTGTCGGCTGGCAAGCAACCGGCGGTCGATGGGAAGTATTCCAAGTACGACACGTCTGGTCTCAGCTTCGACGTGAAGGACGGGAAGAACGAGTTTCACGTCAAAGTGACGAAGCCAAAACCGAAGGTGAAATAACCGCACCATGCGCGCGCTGTTCCTGGCCACTATCCTCTTCGTGACTTCGACGCCTGCCGTGGTCGCACAACCGCACGCGGTTGTGCAAGCGGTCCCGTTGGCGAACGTCAAGTGGACCACCGGATTCTGGGCCGACCGCTTCGAGACGTGTCGAACTGTCATGATCCCGACGATGGCGAAGATCATGACCGGCACCGAACACAGCCTGTTCTTGGAACGGTTCAAAATCGCATCCGGGGCATCTGAAGGGACCAACCGCGGGCCGCCGTGGAATGACGGCGACTGCTACAAGTGGCTCGAAGCCGTCGCTGCCGTGTACGCTGTCACGCACGAACCGGCACTCGATCAGTTGATGGACGCGACGATCCAAACCATCAGCCAAGCCCAACGGGCGGACGGGTACCTCCACACCCCGGTGCTGATTAGGAACCGCAACGGGGACGGTACCGCGAAGCCGTTCCAGGATCGGCTCAACTTCGAGATGTACAACTTCGGGCACCTGTTCACGACGGCGTGCGTTCACCACCGGGCGACGGGGAAGAAATCGTTGTTGGCCGTGGCGATCAAAGCGGCGGACTTTCTGGACGCGGCGTTCCGGAATCCAACGCCCGAGTTAGCCCGCAACGCCGTCTGCCCGTCGCATTACATGGGCATTCTCGAACTGTATCGCACCACGGGTGAGAAGCGGTATTTGCACCTCGCGGAAAAGTGGTTGGAGATACGCAGTCTGGTTGTTGAAGGCGGCGATGACAACCAGGACCGCATCCCGTTTCGGCAGCAGACCGAAGCCGTCGGCCACGCGGTCCGGGCGAACTATCTGTACGCGGGTGCGGCGGACCTGTACGCGGAGACCGGGGATAAGACTCTGCTCGAACCGCTCGAAAAAATCTGGTCGAACTTGGTGACCAAGAAGCTGTACGTGACGGGCGCGTGTGGGGCCGTCTTTGACGGCGCGTCCCCGGAAGGCGCGAAGGAGCAGAAGCAAATCACCCGCACGCACCAAGCCTACGGGCGGGATTACCAACTGCCGAACAGCACCGCCCACAACGAAACCTGCGCGAGCATCGGGAACGTGTTGTGGAATGCCCGAATGTTGAAGATCACGGGTGACGCCAAATATGCAGACGTGATGGAACTCGCCCTGTACAACGCGGTGCTGGCCGGGATCAGTCTGGATGGCACGCGGTACTTTTATACCAACACGCTGCGGCAACTCGACGACATGCCGATCCCACTCCGTTGGTCCCGCCAACGGGAGCCGTGGATCAGTTGCTTCTGTTGTCCGCCGAACGTGGTGCGCACCATCGCGCAGGTCAACGGCCTGGCCTACGGGCAATCGACGGATGCGATCTGGGTTCACCTGTACGGCGGCAATTCGATCGATGCCGAATTACCAAACGGCGGGCGGTTCCAGGTGACGCAGGAGACCGAGTACCCGTGGGACGGGCGCGTCAAATTCACCGTGAAAGCCGCACCGAATCGGGCCATCGGCTTCAAGCTTCGCATTCCCGCGTGGGCGACGGGAGCTACGATTCACGTGAACGGAAAAGCCACGGGTGTAGCACCGAACCCCGGCAAGTACGTCGAACTGCGACGCAAATGGATCACCGGCGACGTGGTCGAACTGAACCTGCCGCTGCGAGTGCGGTTATTGCAAGCCAACCCGTTGGTTGAAGAAACCCGTAACCACGTTGCCGTGCAACGCGGGCCGATTGTGTACTGCCTGGAATCGCCGGACCTTGCGAAAGAGGCTCATGTCCCGAGTGTGCGCATCCCGCAATCCATTTCGCTCAAGCCCCGCCACGATGCCAACCTCCTGGGTGGCGTGACCGTGCTGGACGGGGACGCTGAGTTAAACAGCGATACGAAATGGGGAGCGGAACTGTACCGGGAACTTGGTGCTAACACGTCTCGCCCCACACCGATTAAGCTGATCCCGTACTTGGCTTGGGGGAATCGCGGCAAGTCCGAGATGACGGTCTGGATGCCCCTCAAACCGTAACAGCTTTCCAAGATTTTCACCACGGAATACTCGGAAACCACGGAAAATATCGAGTGATATAAAGTGTCCGCAGGAGTATGAATTCCGACTGATCTCAAAGCGTTCGTGTTGATCCAGTCAGGTTTTAAGCAGTGCAACTGGGTTTGCCGTAGGATTGACGATTCCAAGCCAAAAACACAGAGGAGCACGAAAGCACGAAACCACGAAACCACGAAATCGAACCCGAGATTGTGGGTGGTTTCGTGCTTTCGTGATCGGTTTGGATTTTGGCATGAATGCGTAACTCCTACCAGTTCTAATTCCGTGCCTTCCGTGTATTCCGTGGTTCAATGATTTTTACCGGGTGAGTCATGCGAAGTTCACTTTCGTTGATCGTGTTGCTTGTCGGGGCTTGGTTCGGGTTCGCACAAGCCCCTACGACGGTGGAGCAGTGGGGCGTATTTGAACACGCTTTGACTGGCCCGAAGGACGGCAACCCGTTCGTCGATGTGCAACTCACCGCGACGTTTCAACACGACAAGCAATCCCTCACGGTCACAGGTTTCTACGACGGCAACGGCACCTACCGCGTCCGGTTCATGCCGCCGACGATCGGGGATTGGACGTTCACCACCCAGTGCAATTGCGCGGAACTCACGGGTAAAACCGGCACGGTCACGGTGGTGAAACCCAGCCCCGGCAACCACGGCCCGGTTCGCGTTCGCAACCGCTATCACTTCGGCTATGCGGACGGCACGCCGTACTTCCCGATCGGCACGACCTGTTACGCCTGGACACACCTCGGCGATAAAATCGAGAGCCAGACGCTGGCGTCGTTGAAAACCGCGCCGTTTAACAAGGTGCGAATGTGCGTCTTCCCGAAGTGGTACGCTTACAACAAACTCGAACCGTTGCTGTACCCCTACGTCGGCACCCCGCCGATGAAGTGGGACTTCACGCGGTTCAACCCCGCCTTCTTCCAGCACGTCGAAACCCGCATCGCCGAACTGCGTGACCTCGGCATCGAGGCGGATCTGATTCTGTTCCACCCCTACGACGTGGGGCACTGGGGCTTCGACAAAATGCCCCCCGATGCCGATGACCGTTACATCAAGTACGTCGTCGCGCGCTTCGGGGCGTACCGCAACGTGTGGTGGTCGCTGGCCAACGAGTTCGACTTCATGAAGGACAAGACCGACACGGATTGGGAACGGTTCCTGACCGTCGTGGCGAAGGACGACCCGTATGGTCACCTGCGGTCGATCCACAACGGCACGCGGTTGTTCAACCAAACCCACAAACTGCTCACGCACGCCAGCATCCAGAACGGTTCGGCGGTCGCAGATTTCGGGCGGGCGGGGTTGTACCGGGATGCGTTCGAGAAGCCGATCGTGTTCGACGAAGTGAAGTACGAAGGCGATCTCGAACAGCGCTGGGGCAACCTGACCGCCGAAGAAATGGTTCATCGCTTCTGGCACGGGACCATCGCCGGAACCTACGTCGGGCACGGCGAAACGTACAAGAGTTCGGACGACATGATCTGGTGGTCCAAGGGCGGCACGCTACGCGGGCAGAGTCCAAAGCGGATCGCGTTCTTACGCAAGGTGATCGAAGACGGTCCGAAGGACGGGCTGGAACCGATCGACAAGTGGCAGGACGACCGCACCGCCGGGAAGAAGGGGGAGTATTACCTCGTCTACTTCGGCAAGGACAAGCCGACGACGTGGAATGTCGAGTTGCCGCAAGCGGGCGTGAAGGACACCCTGAAACTTCGCGTGGAGATTCTCGACACCTGGAACAACACCATTACCCCAGTCAGTGATGAGTTTACCGTGAAGCCGAACGGCCGTTACCGCCTCATCGCCGACCCACCCGCCAGCATCACACTACCTGGCAAGCCCTACCTCGCGTTACGAATCCGAGCCAGCCATGATTGAGCCTATCTCGCGCCGACGGTTTTTCAAGAGCAGTGCGGCCGGTCTTGCGGTACTCGGTGGCGTCGGTGCGGACCCGGCGAAGTCGCGGTACAAAATTGCCGCGTGTGATTGGATGCTGTTGAAGCGGCAGAAACCCAGCGCAATCGAACTGGCGAAGCAGTGCGGGCTGGATGGCGTGGAAGTGGACATGGGCAAACTCGGTACGCGAACGGAACTGGACAACCGCTTGCGAAACGCTGAGGACCGGCAACAGTACCAGGATGCCGGCAAAAAGTTCGGTGTCGAAATCTGTTCGCTCGCCCTCAGTGCGCTCTACGGGCATTCCTACGCCGACCATCCCAGCGCGGACGCGATCACGGACGAATGGATCGAAACGCTGCACAAGATGACCGTGAAAGTCGGGTTCTTGCCGATCGGTTTTCAGTGCGACTTGGTGAAAGATGATGCCGCCCGCAAGAAAGTCGTGGCGCGGTTGAAGCGGGCCGCACCAGCGGCGGAGAAAGCGGGCGTGGTGTTGGGCCTGGAAACCGGACTGGATGCCGACGGCCATCGGAAGCTGTTGGATGAAGTCGGGTCGCCAGCGGTGCAAGTGTATTACAACCTCGGTGATCGGCTCGAAGTCGGGGCAGACATTTATGGCGAACTCCGGCAACTGGGCCGCGACCGCATCTGTCAAATCCATTGCAAAGAGGGCAACGTCCATCTCGGGCAAGGGAAGATCGACTTCAAAAAGGTGAAAGCCGCCCTCGACGATATCAACTGGAGCGGTTGGCTCGTCATCGAACGATCCCGGCTGCCGAACAAATCCGTGCTGGAAAACTTCTCAGCGAACGCCCGTTACCTGAAGTCGATTTTCTAGGTTCCCGTGTTGCCGCTCCTGTTCAGGAAATTCCGGACAAATTACCCAGAATCACATTGTAATCACGCTAGAAGGGAGATACCTTCGACGTGTTGTAAGAGAGGAATCCAGTACCGATTGCTCAAGTTTTAGCCCCTCAAGAGAGTCCTATCATGGATCTCAATGCCACCGCTGCCCGTCGAAAACGCATCCTGGAAGGCTTTCGGACACACACTTTTGAGAAGGCGGTCCAATCGCCGGAATTGAGCGCCGATTTGGAGGCCGAAGCGAAATCCGACGAACACGATAAAATCGTCACCCCCGAAAGTCTGCAGGACATGCAGCAACTGGTGGAAGCCAAGAAACACCAAGCCGACCAGGGGTTGCAACTATTCTTCAGCAACCGCGATGTCATCCTCGTGCCCGGTTTCATGGGCAGTCAACTGCGTGATGTCACGGGTGGGAACGGGTTGATCTGGATCGACCCCAAGCTTCCGTTTTCGACCGGCCAACTGGAGGCGATGCAGCTCGCGGACTTCGATGCCGAGAAACCGGATGTGGACGCGACAGCCGGCGTCCGCATCCAAGCCGATGGAGCGATTCCGTTTATCTACGCATTGCTCAGGGCTGCTCTCGAACTTGACCGGGTCCACGTCGATGTGTTCGGGTTCGACTGGCGAAAAAACATCACTCTGGCCGCCGAGAAACTCGCGGTCACGATTCGCAACCGCGATGGCAAGAAGACCAACCCGCTCACGCTGATTGCGCACTCGCAAGGCTCCCTGGTTGCCCGAAAAGCGTTGCAGATTCTCAAGGAGCAATCCGGCGAACAAAAAGTGAAGGTACTGGTCGATCGGTTGATCCTGCTTGCCCCCGCGAGTAAGGGCACGTTCTCGGCGGCGTTCGCGCTAACCGGGGACCACAGCTTTTTGCAGATGGTGAAACAATTTCACATCAGTCTGCCAGAGCAATTCGAGCAAGTCTTACAGTCCATGAGCGGAATTTATCAACTGCTGCCGTGGGACGATGTGGCCCTACCGTGGTTGAAGACCCACGACTTGGGTGACGCGGACTTCTGGAAGAACGGCGTCGATCCGACTCGGTTGAAAGCGTATTTCAAACTATGGGGCCAAGCGCTCGACACCACGTTCTTCAACGACCGCACCTACATCATCCTCGGGGACACCGTCACAACTGTTGCGGTCAAGTGGACCAAAAAAGTCGTGGAGACGGATGGTGTCAATCAGACCGTCAATGTGTTGGAGACGGACGAATTTGGGCCGGGTGATGGAACGGTTCCGGAAGTGTTGGCGCGGTTGTCGGGTGTGCGGACTTACAAGGCACCGGGCGGAGAGCACATGATGCTACCTGCAACCCGCTCCGTGATTGCCGCGACAGTGAAACTCGTGCGCGGCCAAGAACCGGCGCTACAGCCGGTTCCGTTGACGATGAAGATCATCGCGGACGATGTTCGTCGATTGGCGTCGCCGCCGTTGGTCGAAGTGGTCGCCCCGAAATCGCAACCGAACGGGGCCACTTCCGCAAGCATCGGTGCGGCATCTCCCTCTACGACGATCCCACCGCCGTCACCGACTGAAACCTCCACGGTTCCAGCCCTGCGAATGCCGCCACCACCCCCGTTTCGGCGGTTGAAGGTTTTTTCCTTTGACCCGCTCATGGGCACGAACCTCGACACGTTGGGCATTGCACAAATCTGCATCGAACTGCCGTGGGACTTTGCGGACGGAGACCTTTTGCAGCCGGGGCCGGTCGGCGAGTACGTGGAAGTGATCGACTATGACCCCGGTAGCAATTGCTTTTACGAGCCGGTGAATTTGAACCACCCGCACATGCTGGCGCAGAACGGGATGCCACTTTCGGAAGGCGACCCGCAGTTTCACCAACAGATGGTTTATGCCGTTGTGATGAACACGATTCGGCACTTTGAACGCGCGTTGGGTCGGTCGGCACTGTGGTCGCCGCACTTGGTCCGGGGTGCCGACGGTCAGGTTGTGCCGGGCAACAACGGCGAACCCGAGTTCGTGCAGCGGTTGCGGATTTATCCCCATGCGTTACGCCAGGAAAATGCCTACTACAACCCAACCATGAAAGCCCTGCTGTTCGGTTACTTCCCGGTAGGCGAGTCGAACATCGGGCGGAATTTACCGGGCGGCACGGTGTTCACCTGTCTCTCGTATGATGTCGTCGCGCACGAATCGACTCATGCCCTATTGGACGGTCTGCATCGGTATTTCATCGAGCCGAGTAACCCGGATGTATTTGCGTTCCATGAAGCCTTTGCGGACGTGGTGGCATTGTTTCAGCACTTCACACATCCGGAAGTGTTACTGCACCAAGTTGCGAAAACTCGTGGCGAACTCGGCAAAGACAACCTGCTCGCCAAGTTGGCCCAACAGTTCGGGGAAGCGACCGGAATGCACGGGGCGCTCCGGCAATTCCTCGGTCGCCAAGATGCCGACGGGAACCCGCTGCCGCCGGACCCCTCGTTGTACCGGAGCACCCATGAACCCCATGCCCGCGGTGCAATCTTCGTCACGGCGATGTTCCAGGCGTTCCGCACAATCTACGAAAGCCGGATCGCTGACCTGCGGCGTGTCGCTTCCAACGGCACAGGAATCTTGGCACCGGGCGACTTGCACCCGGACTTGGTGAACCGCTTCGCGGAGGAAGCCGCCAAGTCCGCCGGGCACGTGTTGCAGATGGCAATTCGGGCGCTGGACTACGTGCCGCCCGTGGACATCACGTTCGGTGAATACTTGCGCGCGATGATTACGGCAGACTATGAACTCGTGAAAGACGACGACCGCCGGTACCGCGTCGCCGTGATCGCCGCGTTCCGCGATTGGGGCATTTACCCGGCCGATGTTCGGTCGCTTTCGGTGGAAAGCCTGTTATGGCGACCACCGGAAGCCGACGGATTGCAGGGCCTCGGTGAAATTTTGGGGCAACTCAATTTCGACAAGTGGAACACCAACGGGAATCGTGCCGAGGCCTACAACGTCATGCGCCGAAACTGCGCCATACTCCACGAGTGGATCGCGACGAAGTTGACCGACAAACAGTGCTATTCCTTGGGCATTAAACTCTCGAAGGGTATCACTGTCTTCGAGAAAGCAATGTACAGCATTCGCCTGGGTGACGATAACCGTCACGTTTTTGAAGTCCACTCGCTGCGACCGTGTCGGCGGATCGGGCCGGACGGCCAGCAACAGACCGACTTGGTTGTCGAGTTAGTGCAAAAGCGGAAAGGTTACTTCGATGCGGACGTCCAGAAGAAAGTGGATGAGGACGACACACGGAAAGCGTATCAAAAGTACCAGGCCGACTTCTACTTCCGGGGCGGTTGCACGCTGGTGATCGACCCGGTCACCGCGAAGATTCGGTACTGCATCCGCAAACGTATCACCTCCATTGACCGCCTGCGCCATGAACGCGAATTCCGGACCAGCCACGGGGACGACCACGACGGCAATAACCCGTTCGCGTTCCTGCATTCGTGTTGACGACGCCGGTATTGTTGACCCGTCGCGCGAACGAAACTTTGCTCGTGCTACAGGCAAATTTAGAGTACGGTCAGTTTCAATGTTGTGTCCGGGTTAGCCCGACGCGCGAGCGAGGGGTTCGGTCGGCCACTCG
>JAYVXO010000182.1:0-4386 GCA_043785105.1 Fimbriiglobus sp. | reverse complement strand
CAAACACAGGAACCCCGACGGCAGCGGCACATCCGTACTGTCGGCACTCCAAACTTGGCCTGGTCGATCGCTTGTCGCCCCCTTCAACAAGTCCGGATACGTCTCGTGACACCGCGATGTCACTGTGCATTTCGGCCTTGGAAACAAGCACCCCAGACCCATTCCCCGCATCAGCCGCCGCACCCGCTTCCGGGTCACCGCCTCCCCCGGCGAACTCATGCGCAAGGCCAGCGTGCGACGCCCCAAAAGCGGATCCCCCAAGTGCCACCGATCCGTCCGCTCCATCAACCCCAGGTCGGCCGCCGACGCCGGAGCCCGTTCCCGGTAGAAACTCGAACGCACCAACCCCAACAAAGTGCCACCGGAGACTTGAACGCGGGCGTATGCACCCGCAGACGCTTGTGCATTCCCATCCCCCTTGGCGGACCACGGTCGCGACCCCCACCAAGGGAGTTCGACACGTGATCCAGGTTTCGGGGTCCACTATACCGGGATGCTGTTCTACAAGATCGACCGAGCGGCCCGGAACCTCAAGGATTTGGTGATGCTGGTGGAGATCGAGAAGGACTACAGCCTGCCATTCATCTCGGTGACGCAACCCGTGGACAACACCCCCACAGGTCGTATGGTCCGTCGCACGCTGGCGACCATCGGAGCTTTCCCAACGGTGCAACAGTCGCTCGACATCCAAGAAGGGATCGCCAAGCGGGTCGCACTTGGCTGGTTCCCGAACCGCTGTCCCTACCGCAACCTCCGCCTCAACGGTCGGGCCATCGCCGAGGTCCACCCGAACGACGCTGGCCCGGACCGCTGGCCAAACGCGCCTACGTCGGCGCGATCACGCCTAACACCGAGTCCGACCCTGCGGCCGTCCTGGTACCGTGTTTCGTACTCTTCGGCAGCGTCGTCGGGTGGGCCGCGTTCGCGTCGGTCGGTAACACGACACACCACCTGAACGAGTTCGCCGTGAACGTCGGCGACACCTCCGCCGGGTGGTAGGGCACGTCGATCGGGGATGCCTATGCCCGGTTCGCCGACGCGGACGAGGAATGGTTCAACGGCCGTTGCGCGCGTCGGTCCGACCAGCGGCCAGAGGAAAAGACCTCATCGCACCTTCACAATTCTGCGGCACACCATCGACTCAGCGAATTCGGCAGAAAAAGGCTTGGATCATGCTTGACAACAAAAGTTGTCAATGATACCATCTCGTCATGCTCGACATCCAAGTTATCAATGATCCGGCGGCGGCGATGGTTGCCTTGGATCCGATGCGGAGCCGACTCCTCTCCGAACTGGTCGCGCCCGCCTCGGCGGCGACGTTGGCCACGCGGATCGGCTTGGCTCGGCAGAAGGTCAACTACCACCTGCACGCGCTGGAGGCGCACGGGCTGGTGCGGCTGGCCCAGGAACGCAAGTGGGGTGGGCTGACGGAACGGCTGCTCGTGGCGACGGCCGCTTCTTACATCGTTTCGCCGAGCGCCTTAGGCCCGGTCGCCGTCGATCCGAATCGGGAAGTCGATCGGCTGTCCGCGAGCTATCTCATCGCCCTGGGCGCACGGGTCGTCCGCGAAGTGGGTGACCTCGCTCGTCGTGCGACCGAGGCGGGCAAACGCCTGGCGACCTTGGCGGTGGATACCGAGGTTCGCTTCCGGTCAGCGGCGGATCGGGCGGCGTTCAGCACCGAACTTACCGAAGCCATCGCGAAACTCGTCGCGAAGTATCACGATGAATCCGCCCCCGGCGGCCGCGCGCATCGACTCGTGGTCGTGGCGCACCCCCTACCCCAGAAATCCGATCCCAAGGAGCCATCATGAGCGTGAAGAAAGAAGCCTCCGGACGCCGTTCCGTTCAGGTCGAAGTCGAGGTTCCCGGCACGCCGGAGGAGGTCTGGCAGGCCATTGCGACCGGGCCGGGTATCTCGTCCTGGTTCATGCCGACGGAGTTCGAGGAGCGAGACGGAACGCCCGTCGCGGTGACGTCGAATTTCGGGCCGGGCATGGCGCCCCGTTCTGCCGTGACGGTCTGGGATCCGCCGCGAATGTTTGCCGCGCAGGGTGAGGGCTGGGGTGGCTCGCCGCCCATCGCAACCGAGTGGAGCGTCGAAGCCCACGCGGGTGGCACCTGCGTCGTCCGCGTGGTGCATAGCCTTTTCGCCAGCACGGACGACTGGGACAACCAACTGATCGGCACCGAATCCGGCTGGCCCGCCTTCTTTCGCACCCTGCGGATTTATCTCACGTACTTCCGCGGCCAACGCTCCGCGATCATGCAGTTCGTGGCTCCCGTCGCGGGAACTGAAGCAGAGGCCTGGGACACGCTGACCACGGCGTTGGGAGTGAAAGGCTTGAGCGTTGGGCAGTTTTGGACGACGCCCACGGATGTCCCGCCGCTCAGCGGCGTAGTGGAGTATGTCACCCAGAGTCCGTATGACGCCCTGCTGCGGCTCGACAATCCGAGGCCGGGCGTCGCCGCCTTGGGCGCCTACAACTGTGGCCCGATCATGGTCGCGATGAACGTCTATCTTTACGGCGATCAGGCGGCCGATACCGTCGCCCGCGAGACACCGCTCTGGGAAGCGTGGTTTCAAAAACGCTTCCCGATGCCGACGGAGCCAAGCCAGAGCGAGTGACCGCGTGGTTCGTCCACGGCGGTTCCTTGATGGCAAAGTGAGCCGCATTGACCGTGGCCTGACCAACGGTCGCGGCATCCATCGATTCGTTGTCGGGGGCTGGCGGCGGTCTGCGTTAGATCGCTTCCCTTCCCCCATTTTTCGGAGGCGATCATGAAGGCGATTCTCTCAATGGCGTTGGTACTCGGGGTCTGCGGCCTCGCGGGCGCGGCGGACAAGGTAGACCCCGTCGGGACGTGGAAGTGCGAGTACAAGATCGGCGACCAAATGCGGACGCTCGAACTGACGATCAAGAAGGACGGGGACAATCTCGTCGGGACGATGAACTGGCCGGATCAGAAGGACGCGAAGCTTAAGGACGTGAAACTGAAGGACGACACTCTGACGTTTTCCAACGTGCGGAAGTTCATGGATAACGAGTTCCTTCTCGATTACACGCTGAAGATCGACGGGGACAAACTCAAGGGGAAAGCAGCGGTGGAGTTCGGGGGTCAGAAGCAGGAGTACGACATCAACGGGAAGAGGGAGAAGAAGGACAAGTCGGGAGAAAAGAGGTCGGAAGTCGAATGGAGGGCCAATTAGGCCGAACCCAGGCGCTACAGCAGACCGGCCACGCGATCACGGCCTTTCCAGTGATACGGCTCATCTCGCGTGAACCGGCTGCTGCGCGGTAGCGGTCCCGCTCCCCTTTTCGGGGGGGAGCAGTCCATAGAAGTGTTTTCACGTATAGATGCCGCTTGGAATCGTGGGCGACAGGATTTTGTTCAACGACGAATCAAAACAATGCGCCAACCCAACATCACTCCACTGCCACTACAATAATAAAGTCGGGGCGACAAGACGGCTATTGAACTTTTTCTGGGCGGAGTTCAGGGCTGGGAATCTGGATTGCGGCGGCGCATGGATGACGGAAAGCATTTCTCAGAATAAGCTTGCGTCCGCCACTACGCCACTATTCCGTATGAGAGGGCTTGGTAGCCGCCGGTTGCCTCCGCCTGATTGATCGGAGACGCAGCAAAGCCACATCGTATGCTGCAACGGCTTTCTCGATCTCTTCTCGTACTTGTTGCCCCACAGCGTCATCCACCCGCCATAGCTCGAGCGGAAAGCGCTCCTGCCAGGCAAAAATCTTCTGACGGCGAGCTTCCAGTAAATCGGGAGCGGGCACCTTCTTCTCCAAGAATTGGAGCCAAGGCATTTCTCGCTTCTCCTTCTCATTGCAATACGCACACGAGGGTACACGGTTGGAAATATGGTTGGTGCCGCCGGTAGTTTCCGATTCCAGGTGGTCCAGGTGTGCGTCCATATTTCCCACTGAGATCTGGACACCACAGTAAACGCATTCCCCGCCAAAAAACAACCAGAGTTCTGCAACCTCTTCGTCGCTGGGATGAGGATCAACGACAGCACGAAGTGAACGGCGAACCATGTTCTTCGCCATCGAAGGTCTAAACTTGCTCGCCATTCTTCCTTCCTCTCCGGTCGTTACGGTTTTCGCTCTGGCATCAAGACCTTCTGGTACACAGTGACTTGATTTCCGTTCTGCTGGTTCAAAAAGGTAATCGTTGCGACGTAATCGTTCGCCGTGAAGAACCCTTCGCTCTCCTTGTTGCCGACGCGGATCGTGCATTGAGCGATTCTGGCGCCAAGCTGCCTTGCCCTAGGCCGTGTTGATTGATGTTGTTGGAATCTGGGCGGCTTGGTAAACGGCTGGGGTAAGGCTGGCAAACTCAGACCGGAGCGCACGGATGCATCGC
>JAYVXO010000181.1:0-4389 GCA_043785105.1 Fimbriiglobus sp. | reverse complement strand
TTGACGTTGCGCTTTCGGACTACCCCGAAGGGGTAGTCCGAAAGCGCAACGTCAAAACGCGCCAGCGAGGGGTTCGGCGTGACCCCTCGCTGGCGCGTCGGGCTAACAAAACTTCAAGAGTCTAGACATTGCGTAAAAACCCGCTTCTAGCAATCGGGTCTTCGATTTCGGTTCCGCGACGCAACAACAGCAACAGCGGTGTTGTCATGATCGTGGTCACAATCGCCATCAGGACCAACATACAGAATAGGCTCTTGGGGATCACACCTAGATCGTAGCCAACATTGATGACGATCAATTCCATCAGCCCGCGCGTGTTCATCATCGCACCGATAATTGCGGACTCGCGCCATTGGTACCCGGTCAATCGGGCAGCAATCGCACAGCCACCAATCTTGCCGATGATTCCTGTCGCAATCACGGCGCCCATGATTAACCACATCGTGACACCGGACACACTACTGATTTCAGTGCGAAGGCCAGTGTAGGTGAAGAAAATCGGCACGAAGAACGTGGTCACAATATCCCGCATCCGGCTCGTGACGGCGTCCCGAAACTCGTGTTGATCGGACAGAATCGCGCCGAGAAGAAACGGGCCGAAGATCGCAAAGATGCCGATGAGGTTGGTGGTGATCGCGGCAAGGAGGATCGCAACCAACAACACCGTGAGGGCAACAGTGCTGAGTGGTTCGCCGGATTGCTTGGCCAGCCACGCGAAGTAGCGACTTAACATGGGTCGAACGACAAAGATCATCGCGGTGGCGAATAGAATCGTCTGCCCGATCATCACCCCGGCTTCGACGGAGTTGAACGCGGCCTTCGATAACGCGCCCACCGTGGGCAACAAGATCCACCCCACCGCGTCGCCGATTGCCGCCGCCGTAATCACAATGGAACCGAGCTTCGTCCGGTTGATCCCCAGTTCGATCATGATCCGACCGAGTACGGGGATCGCCGTGATCGACATGGCGACGCCCAGGAACAGGGTTAGCCCGAACAAGGGGACGATGCCCGCAACGGGGTGGGCTTCGAGGTGCGGGTGAATGACGGGCGCCATCAACGCGCCCATCCCGAACGGCAGAACGATGCCGCAAATCGACACCGCCAGTGCCGCCTTGCCCTCGGCTTTGAGGTGCCCGAACTCGAACTCCAACCCGATGAGGAACAGCAGGAAAATCAACCCGATTTGCGACAAGACTTGAAAAACCTTCGGGAACGCGGCTTGCGACAAGACATCCGGCACGCCCTCGAAATGCGGCTGAAACAACAACATCGAAATGTCGGGCAACAACCAACCCAGAAGTGACGGGCCGAGTAACAAACCCGCCACGACCTCGCCAACGACCGTCGGTTGTCCCACCTTCCGGGCCAACACGCCCGCAACCCGAGCCACAGCGATAATCAACGCAAGTTGCACCAGAACCGGCAACAGCAATTCTTCGACATGTAACTTAGCAAGGGCCTGCGCGGCAGCCGTCGTATCCAGCGTAGCGTCAGCAAAAAGCAGCACGATCGTGCTCCGGGGCAAGGGTTGCATCGACACAACGGAAGAGCTTATGGGGCGTGGGCGACATTCGATGTCACACTTTGGCATACCATCACACGGTTCAATTCTTTCATCAATAGCGATGCGAAATGTATGATTTCAACGCCGCTTCTTGCTAATGGGGGAGTTGGCGGCACAGGCTCAGGGCCGGTTACGAAATGAGTGCTCCAACGTCACACTCGGTCTGATGCGGTATTCCTACTCGCCGTGCAAGCATCGGGGATCAAACGCGGGCGAAGCAACTGACGAACACCACGTTCACCGATAGCCAATCGTTCGTCAAAAAATACGCTATGGTGCCTTCGGGGCGACGTAGCGCAGGCGTAAGGTTGGGCCACTCCCTGACGGTCGTGGCTCGGACGATCGCCGCATGTTTCATGGTAATCGGTTCATTTTGATGTCGCCGCCCACGATTGTTGTCACGGCACGGCTGATGACTTCCCAACCGTGGAACGGCGTGTTGCGGCTTTTGGATTTGAACTCGTCTTTGTTGATAGTCCACTTCACCGTCGGGTCGATGATCGTCACGTCGGCGGCGGCGCCGACCTTCAGAGTACCGCGTGGCGTTTCCCCGGCGTCGATGCCGAGAACGCGGGCCGGGTTGATGGTCATTTTCTCGATCAACTGCGGCCACGTGAGGTGGCCTTTTTGAACGAGGTGCGTGACGCTGATCGGCAGGAATGTTTCGAGGCCGACGATGCCGTTCGGCGCTTGGTCGAGTTCGCGGGCTTTCTTCTCCGGGGCGTGCGGGGCGTGGTCGGTGGCCAGCACGGATAAGGTGCCGTCTTTCAGCCCCTCAATGATGGCATCCACATCCACTTGGGTCCGCAATGGTGGAGCCATCTTGTAGTTGCTGTCGAAGGTGCGAAGAGTTTCGTCCGTCAGGGTGAAGTGGTGCGGGCAGGCTTCGCCGCTGATCCAGAACGACGGCTTGCCGTCCCGCTTCAGCTTCTCCGCCCGTGCCCGACCTTGGCGAATCAGTTCCACCCCACCCGCGCTGGAGACGTGCAAGATGTGAACCTTCCCGCCCGTTAATTCTGCGAGCGCGATGTCACGGTAGATCATAATTTCTTCGGCCACCGCTGGCATTCCGCGCAGGCCGAGTTGCGCGCTGACGACCCCTTCCGCCATCACCCAGCCGCGTGTCAGTTCGGAGATTTCCGCGTGAACGATCACGGCTTTGCCGAACATCCGTGTGTATTCCAACGCCCGCCGCATGAGTTCCGCCGATTCCACGGGCGAGCCGTCGTCCGTGAACGCCACCGCCCCACCCGCCACCAACCCGCCGATCTCCGCGAGTTCGGTTTGCTGCCGCCCCTTGGTGACAGCCCCGCACGGAAATACGTTGCAAAACCCGGCGCGTTTGGCTTGCAGGATCACGAACTCCGCTGCGGCTTGTGTGTCGATCGCCGGTTCCGTGTTCGGCATACACGCCACGGACGTGACCCCGCCGTTCACCGCCGCCGCCGTCCCGGTCGCAATCGTCTCGTCCTCCTCACGCCCCGGTTCGCGCAGGTGAACGTGCATGTCGATCAAGCCCGGCGTGACGTACTTCCCCGTCGCGTTCAGCACAACTTTCGGCGTAATCTGCGGTTGGTGCCCGTAGCCGACCACGCGGCCTTCGGACAGCCACAGGTCCGTGACCCTATCGAACCCTTGCGTCGGATCAATCACCCGCCCGCCGCGAATCTGAATCGTGTGAATGGTGTTCATGTAGGCGATTGTAGGAATCGCGTGCCGCTGGGCAAAATGGTGGCGAAGACTTGGTCCGCGAAATGGTCAGTACAAAAGCAAGAGCGGCCCGTGTGGACCGCTCGTGAGTCGAGTTCGTTGTTGTTTCGAGTTAGCTCGCAATGGCAGGAGTCGTCCGGCGGCGCACCATCCCAACAAGTAACGGAAGCCCCGTCATGGCCAGGAGCAAACCAGCCGGCGCAGGCACCGCGTTCGCGGGAGCAGACTCAAAGCCCGTGACAAGCCCCCAATTATTATCGAAGCCAGCGTTGTCAGCAGTGGTGGTGCTGGACAGCGAGTACTTGCGACTGAACAGACCACCGGCGGTACCATTGCGTGCATCATTAAAAACGGAACCTGAGCTTCCGACGGCGCTGGTTTTGAAGACCGTCAACAACAGGTTTCCGCCGGTCGGGTCGTAGTTGAACTGGGAGGTGTTGATCGTGAACGACGGAAAGGCTGTACCGCTGAGCGTTCCGCTGAACACGGTCTGGTTGTTACCCCCGAGGTTGCTAGCGAACGTGTTGCTGAGGCCGTTGACCGCCGCGCTGGTCGTCGAAAGTTGGACCGTGTAAGTCGCGGTGTTGATGGTCGTTCCAGCAAAGGCGGCGTTATTGTTGTAAAAAGTCAGGCCGGAAATGCTCATCGGCCCGGTGAAATTGCTGGCTGCATACACTTGCTGGTAGGCAACAATTGACGAGTTGCCGAACGGATAACTGTTACCGTTGCCCAGATCACCCGGTCCACCGACAACGAAGGCCGCTTGGGTCTTCCCGGTGCTGCAGAATAGCGTAAGAATTGCCAATAACACGATTGGGCGTTTCATTTTCCAACTCTCGTCGTGGTGTAAAGGGCGTCTACTGTGGGGGGGCGGCGATAAACCGCTCAGTGACGTAAGTAACCTACATGAGTTGGAGTCACACCAAAAGATTGAGTTCCTGGATTCACAAAAATTTTACCTTGACTTGACTTAATATCTGACACTTGGTCGCGGGATGTTAAGGATCCTTTAGATCCCGCGACCAAGTGTCAGACAAAATGGAACTGGCAATTAAAAACTGCACTTGTTTAGCTGGCAACAACAGACGTAGCCCGACGGCGCATCATGCCGA
>JAYVXO010000180.1:0-13764 GCA_043785105.1 Fimbriiglobus sp. | reverse complement strand
GTCAATACGGTAACAGGAATGCAAACCGGAGAGATCAGACTCACCCGAGGAAACAGTTCCGCGAAAGTCCATTTGTCTCCGGATGGCGAACTCTTGCTATTGTCAACAAATACGTATGTAGTGAACGCCCCCATCGCTCCATATTATGAACGTCGCTCAAATAGTTCTAGATTGCTACGAGTGTATCAAACACATACCGGCAAACTGATTCATCAGTGGAACGATGTGGATTATTCACTAATGACCGCATTCCGGCCCATCAATCACAACGGAAACGTCGTTTTAGCCATCACCGAAACGCCATCCAAATCAGGCCAGACGCCGTCCGGTAAGCCGCCAGTGCTAACAAGCCGGCTCGGGTTCTGGCAGTTTTCACCGCTAGAAGTCGAAGACAAAAAGTGACCAGAAGAGATGTCGCCTTGGCCCCGACGATTTACATCATCGGGGTCGAGAACGATTGGCAGGCTCACTGCGGCCCCCTCGCTCGTGCTGCGGCTCGCACGGCTTCCCACGGTATCCCACGGTATCCCCCGGTATCCCCCGTGAAGGGGTCCGAATCTGCAAGCGCGGCACGGCGTTCCAGTTCGGCTTGGACTTCGGGCGGGATCGGTTCGCTTTGTAGGGAATCGTGGACGCTGTCCCACAATGCCTCCGCAGGGGCGAGCCGGAAGTTGTGCTTTCGGACTACCCCGAAGGGGTTGAATGGAATAGCCCAGGGTCGCGGCGCTTCGTCGCGCACCCTGGGTTCTCGACACCCCCCAGGCCGTACCCCGAAGGGGTTCCATCGGTCCTCGTGGCGGAGATGTAACCCCTTCGGGGTAAGATCCGTTTCCGGGCCGACCCAGGGTGCGCGTCGAAGCGCCGCGACCCTGGGCTATTCGATTGAACCCCTACGGGGTAGTCCGAAACCTCAACTTCAAAACTGGCGCGTCGGGCTAACAAAAACGCAACACGGAAACTGAACGTGCTCTCGTGAGAGACTATCGGGCCAAACCTACGGGGTTTCAAGTGCTACCGCGCGCGTTCGAGTTCTTTCAGGCCGCCTGAATCACGTTTGTACAGTGGCAAGTGGCGGTAGTAGACTTCGAGCGTCAGCAACGTCAGGCACGTGGTCCCGAGGCGACCACAGTTGGTGCCGATGTTGGAATTGTCCGCCTCCCAACTGCCGCCGTTGGTTTTGGCTTCGGGCACTTGGGTGGAGATGAACAAATCGCGCATCGCCGGGTTCCAATTTTTGTACCACTCGTCCCGTTCAAAGAAGTGAACCACCTGCGTGGCGTAGTAGTAGTAGTAGATGTTGGTGTAAGTCTTGCTCGGCTGTTGGCTCTTCATCAAGAAGGCGACGCCACCCGCGTAACCGGGGTGGTCCGGTCCCCAGCCGTCCGCGTAGTACCGGCACAGCAGTCCGACGGGGGTCAATGTGAGGCTGCTACCGGGTGAGTTGTAGCCGTAGGTCGATTTCATCGACCCGGACCCGACTTTATCGAGGAACTTCCGGGCTTTTGCAAACACGCTTTTATCGACCCGAAGACCCTTGCACAACGTGGCGGAATACAGCGCTTGAATTTCCCACCCGACGATGGAGGTATCGCCGGAATTGCCCGATTGGTAGCCCCAACTTCCGTCGGCGGCTTGGGCGGTGATGATGTAGTTCACCGCTTTCTGCGCCGGTCCTTCCAAGTTACGGTCGTTGGTCATGCCAAGTAACTCGCACAAGGCCAGGGTGGCAATCGCGTGGGCGTACATGTACGTGCCCTGGTTCGCGTTTTTGAAATCGCCCTTCGGCTGTTGATTGCTCACGATGTACTTCACCGCCGCTTCAACGTTGGTGCGGTACTTGTTGTCCTTCCCGGTGCTTTTGTGCGTTTGCCCGGCAGCCATGAAAGGAAGTAGCCCCAAGCCGGTCGCGGCGATCGTGTCTGACTTACTGCTGCCGTCAAAGACCCAGGAACCGTTCGGCTTTTGCTGTTTGGCCAACCAGATCATTCCCCGTGCGACTGCCGCCTCGGAAGCACTATTGCCGCCGCCTCGTTCGAGCATTTTGCTACGGGTT
Source organism: Fimbriiglobus sp. (assembly GCA_043785105.1). GTDB lineage: Bacteria > Planctomycetota > Planctomycetia > Gemmatales > Gemmataceae > Fimbriiglobus. The sequence goes on along the minus strand of JAYVXO010000180.1, from coordinate 11,711 downwards.
GCCGCACTTCGCCCGTGGAACGCTTCGGAGGTCATTTGGCCATCGGCTCCCATGCCCATGCCTTTCAGGAAATCGCCGGTGTCACCCATTTTTCCGGGTGCGTCGCTCCCTTGGCCGACGCCGGGCGGGGGGTTAAAGTCCGTTCGATCGGTTTTAACCGCGTCAGCGAGTCCCGCGACATCCGTGGCTTGCGTGACATCCATGACGTTGACCGTGTCCAGCTTCGCCGCCTCGATCGCAGTGGGAAGATCGGGGTCGAGACCCACATCAGGGTTGGTCAGATTCACCTCTTCGACCTTCTCTTCACCCTCGTTCACGACGGTCAGTTGCGTTTCGGTATCGAGCGGCACGCCGGGCTTGGCCATCACCTGATCGGCAACAATCAGGGTCACAATCAGGACAACGTGAAAGGCGCCGCTAATCACCCACGCCGGCAGGTGTTTTTTCAACAACCGCTGATGACTCGTCTCTTGCGCCCCTTGCAAGCGGCGAATAACAGCTTGTTTGCCCTCGGTTGCCGTACTCATCAGTGATCCCCAAGTGTATATGGTCAGACACCAAGATTTTTGACAGGATTAACAGGATATACAGGATTAAAGTTGATGCGAACTGTTGGCAATGTTAACCACAGCCACGTCATATTGATGTATTTGTTAATCCTGTCAAAATTATTCTGTACTCGATCACGGTCCGTCGTCGAACGGGTTTTGACTGCGGCGGTTTTCGAGGGCTTGGCGGAGGGTTCGGTCGCCACGACGGAACCAGAGTGTCAGTCCCACCGTCGCGGCCACGACCGCGCCCCCGATCGCTAGCAAACCGGGAAGGAACCCTTCACGCCACGCCTTCCCGGAATCGACCTCGGGTTCGGGCACAACTAGGAACGAGCGGCCCATCAACAGTGGGGCGCGACGAATCTGATTCCGCGTCGGCTCGTTCGGATTCGGAGCCGCCGATTCGTACTGCATCAGCTTAAAGTAGTACCCCGCGAACGTCACGTTCTTTGCCGGGGTGTAGTCCATCGCGGGTTCAATGCCTGACGGCAACTCCGATACAAGCAAACAGAGCGGGTCGGTACCGTTCTTCGGGAAAACCCAGCACTCGTACAGGTTCTGAAAGCCAACCGCCAGTAACGGTTTCGTCGGGACCAGTCGGCGCATCCGTTTGAGGCGACCTTCCATCGTGAGCAGTTTGAACTGAAAATCCCGACCGACGGGCTTGACCAAATCCTTGAACGTCACGTCCCGATTGCCAGCCGAAATCAACTCGTCGGCGGTGAACTGCTTGGCGTGGATCAGTGTGTCATTGTACGCTTCAAACTCGTCGCGGTTGCGGTCCTCCGACTTCACCGGCGCATCCCACTCGACCCGCGAGAAGTGAAACCGATCCGCATCCAGGTCGTAGTTTCCGAGCGGCGGTTGACTGCGAAGCGTGCCGGGAACCACAATCAGCATCAGTGACGTGACAAAGCAAAGCCTGCTGAAAAGGCTAGGAGAAGAACGTTTCGGGATGGGGTTCCCAACCGGACATCGACTGGACATGGCGCGGCACCCTCGCTGATGATTATGATAGCGGACCGCCACGAATGGTTCCGTAGAATTGGCGAACTGAAGGGTGTGCCTCAATTCTCTTGGCCTCGAAGACGCAGTTTACACCTCGTAGTCTTTTAGAAGTTGCTCACGTGCCGGGTCAGTCGAAAATACATCCCGATCGTGGGATTCGACGGATTCGTGGTGAAAGGAATTGGTGTCCGGGCCGGAAGAACTCGGGATCCGCGTTCGGCGCAATACGCTCCCGCACGCCGAGAACAACGTCGGTCGCGCCAAAGTAGGGATAGTTGCCGGACCCCGCCCACATCCAGCCGTACAGTAACGTGTTCGACGGCGGGCGTTCGCCGATCGCAATGGTGTTGCTCGTGCCGTCGGTGATGCCGGTCAACTTGACGGCCGCGTTGACGTAAAAAATCCCGTCTTGCCCCGGTAGCTTGGCGCTCGAACTCGGGTTGCCCGTGCCGGCAATCGCCTCCTGGAACTGATCCCGTCCCGTGACACCGAAGTACGATGTCAGCGCGGCTTTGTTCGTGGCGTTGCCGTTGTTCGCATCGTAAGTGAGGTTCGACCGCCCGTCCGCCGGGCACTTCATGATCTTCGCGGGCAACGGCATCACGGCTTGCCAATTGCCGGTCGGCCACGGCCAGCCTTGCGGATAGTTCGTCGAGATGACCGCCAATCTGAAGACGTTATCGAGTTCCATGTACGGCGATAGCCGATAGGTCCAACTCCAATACACGCCTTCGTTCGGGAACAAATTACCCTGGTTGCTCAGCGTGTAACCGCCGGGCGCCCGGTCGGCACGGTACGGGCTGTAGTTGTTCGTGGCGGAGTTAATTGGTCTGTTCAACTGCAACGCGGACGGCAGCCGCCCGGTCACGTCATGGAAGCCGTGCAGCGCGATGCCTTGCTGCTTCAAATTGTTGATGCACTGCGTCCGCGCCGCCGCTTCCCGAACTTTCTGCACCGCCGGCAGTAGCAACCCAATGAGGACGGCGATGATGGCGATCACCACCAGCAATTCAATGAGGGTGAACCCTCGCCGTGGCACGGCAACCGGAACCATGTGGAGCCTCACTCGGAGGAAATAGCTTTGGAAAAGACAAGATGGGGCAAGTCTTGATAATCTACCACAACTGTTGAGAGATTCTACTTGCCTATTTCATCCGATTCTAACAGGGTAGGAGCTACGCAGTTACTTGTTAGCCCGACGCGCCAGCGAGGGGTTCGGCGTAACCCCTCGCTGGCGCGTCGGGCTAACAAAACCTGTACCAATGCTGCAACTCAACGACAAGCGAGGTATTAGCGCTATCCGTAGTCAATTGATGCGGGCGGCCATCGCGGAAGCCTTCGGAACGTTCGCCCTCGTCTTCACTGGCACGGGGGCGATTGTGGTGAACGCGGTTCATGGCGGTGCGATCACGCACGTCGGGATTGCGCTCACGTTCGGGCTGATCGTGCTGGCCATGATCTACGCCTTGGGGGATGTCTCCGGTGCCCATCTCAACCCCGCCGTGACGCTGGCGTTCGTGGTCGCCGGTCGATTCTCGATTCGTGATGTCCCGCGTTACGTTGTGGCGCAAGCCGTCGGCGCGTTCGCCGCAAGTTTTGTGTTGCAACTGATGTTTCCGGACCACACGACGTTGGGTGCGACGCTTCCCAGTGGTTCACCGATGCAGTCCTGGGTGATGGAATTGATCCTGACTCTCATTCTTATGACCGTGATTTTGGGCGTCTCGACCGGGTCCGAGGAAAAAGGCGTGCTGGCTGGCATCGCCATCGGCAGCACGATTGCCCTGGAAGCGATGTTTGCCGGGCCGGTCTCGGGGGCCTCCATGAACCCGATCCGCTCCTTAGCACCGGCTGTCGTCTCGGGACATCTCGAACACCTGTGGATTTACCTGTCCGCACCTATCGCCGGGGCGATCGCTGGTGTCGGCATCTGGTCTTTGATTTGCCCCCCAGGAGTTGACATCGTGAGTGATGTTCCGAAGCGTGTGCTTTTCGTGTGTGTCGAGAACTCTAACCGCAGCCAGATGGCGGAGGCGTTCGCGCGAATGCACGCCCCTGCCGGTGTCGAGGGGCATAGCGCTGGCTCCCGCCCGTCTGGTAAGGTCAACCCGCGCGCCATCGAGTTCATGGCCGAACGGGGCTATGACCTGACCACGCACCGTTCCAAATCCACGGAAGAGTTCCACGGCCGGGAGGTCACCGTTGCCGTCACGATGGGGTGCGGGGATGAGTGCCCGCTGGTGAACGCGGCGCGGCGGGAAGAGTGGCAAATCCCCGACCCCAAGGAACTGCCCGCCGAAGAGTACCGCCGCATCCGCGACCTCATCGAAACCAAAGTCAAGGAACTCCTGGCGGGCCTATAGAGCATTTTCGTTGTCATTCTGGCAGGTTGTTTTGTTAGCCCGACGGGCGAGCGAGGGGCCGACCGAACCCCGCGCTCGCGCGTTTAGAAGTTGCGCCATCGGACTACCCTGAAGGGGTTCAATCGAATAGCCCAGGGTCGCGGCGTTTCGCCGCGCACCCTGGGTCGGACCGGAAACGGATCTTACCCCGCAGGGGTTACATCGTTCCCAGTGGCGTGTGATGTAACCCCTGCGGGGTAAGGCTTGGGTGGTGTCGAGAACCCAGGGTGCGCGACGAAACGCCGCGACCCTGGGCTATTCGATTGAACCCCTTCAGGGTAGTCCGAGATCGCAACTTCTAAACTCGCGCATCGGGCTAACCCGAACGCGACATTGAAACTGAAAATGCTTTAACCAGCGAATGACCAAGAACTGGGGTGAATTGTGACCGCGACGGTTGAGGGCCGCCCAGAAGTTACCGAGTACAATCCTGTCATCGACCACGACTGTTGACCCCGAAATCGGTACCGGGATGCGGTCCATTTTTGCGAGAGACCAGGATGTTGCGCTGGGTTCGATTGATGCTCGAATTGATTCGCTTTAGCCACACGGTTTTTGCGTTGCCGTTTGCGTTTCTGAGTGCGGCGATCGCGTGGCGTGATGACGAGTTTCGCTGGCAGGATTTGTTGGGAATTGTGCTGTGCATGGTGTTCGCCCGGTCGGCGGCAATGGCGTTTAATCGGCTCGTGGACCGGGACTTGGATGCGAAGAACCCCCGGACCGTAGCGCGGCACCTGCCCGCAGGAACGCTGAGTGTCATGGCGGTGTCACTGTTCACGGTGGTCACGACCGGCGGGTTTTTCGCTTCGACGTTGTTGTTCGATTTCCGCGAACCGTCGAACCCGTGGCCGCTTTACCTTGCCGCCCCGGTCATGCTATTCATCCTCGGGTATTCGCTCACGAAGCGGTTCACCAGTTTGGCGCACTTCTGGTTGGGAGCGTCGTTGATGCTCGCGCCGGTCGCGGCGTGGATTGCGGTGAAGGGGCTTACGGACATGACCACCCCGCTACTGCTGGGTGCGGCGGTATTGTTCTGGGTGAGCGGCTTCGATATTTTGTACGCCTGCCAGGACGCGGACTTCGACAAACACGCCGGGTTGCACAGCGTTCCCGCCAAGTTCGGCGTTCGCACCAGCCTACGAATCGCCGCCGGTTGCCACGTGGTCATGTTCGCGCTGCTCATCGCACTCGGGCTAGCTTCGCCCCATCTCGGGACCATCTACCTCGCGGGGCTAATCCCCATCGGTGCATTGCTGGTGTACGAACATCGCCTCGTCCGCCCCGACGACCTCACCCGTGTGAACGCGGCGTTCTTCCAAGTTAACGGCGTGATTAGCTTCGGGCTACTACTGCTAGTGCTGGTACAACTGGCGGTGGGATAACAAAATTACCCCATCATTTTGGGTGGGCCTCAGTCGGCGGTTTGGAGGATGCCGAGGGACGTGGCTTGGTCGGACATGTTGGGGATCTGCATGCTGCTGCTGCTCATCAATTCGGACATCGCACGCACGATCTGGTCTTTGATCTCCAAGAACGCCGCAGCACAGCGGGGATCGAATTGCCGACCGGATTGCGCTTCGACTTCGGCAAATGCGGCTTCGGCAGTCTTACTCCGCTTGTTTTCGTGGTAGGGGCGTAGACTCGTCATCGCATCAAACGCATCCGCAACCGTGACGATTCGAGCCAGGAGTGGGATTTCTTCTTTGGCCAACCGATCCGGGTAGCCGGTGCCGTCCCACCGTTCGTGGTGGTTGCGGACGATCGGAATGATCGGGTGCAGTTCCGGGATGCCTGCCAAGTATTGGGCGCCGAGCGTGGTGTGCGTTTGCATACTGGCAAATTCCGAGGGCGTTAACCGACGCGGCGCCCGCAGGATTTCATCGCTGATGCCGATCTTGCCAATGTCGTGGAGCGGTGTGCCGAGTTTGATGAGTTCGAGTTGGTCTTCCGGCAACTCCAAGTGTTGGCCCAACATCGCGGCGTACCGGCAAACTCGTTGCGTATGGCCGCCGGTGTATTCGTCGCGGAGTTCGACCATCTGGGCCAGCATCGTGATCGTTTTGAGGAACAAGTCACGCTGCTTCTTCAACAACTGGGAGCACTCGATGCCGGCAGAAACGTGTGCGGCCAGGGCGTCAGCCAAGAGCAAGTCGTCTTCGGTGAACGGGGCTTGGAAGAAACTGCGGTCCAAGTGAAGGACGCCGAGTTTCTTGCGGGGGGTGCGAAGTAGCACGCACATCACGGACGACATCGCCCCGTCAACCATGCTCTGGGAGAGCAAATCTTTTTCATCCTGGACTTGGCAAAACAACACCGATTCGCCCTTGGAATAGCAGCGATTCGTGAGCCGTTTGCTGAAGTGGAACCGCCCCTTGGATTCCCCGTTGCCCACGGCGAGCGCGCGCAACCGCAACTTCGGCTCGCCATTGCTAACGGGGCTGTCGGCATCCGCCAACACGATCGCGCCCCGTTGCGCGTCCAACACACTGACACAGTCGTTCAGAATCGAATCAAGTAGCGCTTCTTCGCTTTCGAGGTGAACCAAGTGGTGACCGGCCCGCAACAACGCCAACAACTGCTCGCCCGCCCGTGGCATACTGTTGCGATCAAACGCGATGTTCTTGAGGCCCTGATCGAGCGACGATCGCGTGGCGGTGACGATGAGTTGGTCGGACGGCGGCCCTTCAATCGTGGCGTCGATCAACTCGACCAGGAACGCGACTTTGCCGAACTGCACGACATCGCGTGCCTTGACCGGGTGCTCTTTCGCGCCGACTCGGATCCCGTTCACGTAGGTTCCGTTGGTGCTCTCGAAGTCCCGGACGACCCAGGTGCCTTCATTGCTCAGGCGCACTTCCGCATGGCGACGGCTGACGGAACTATCGTCCAAGACAATCTCAAGGGACGCCAGCCGACCAGACCGGAGAATCGTTTCGGATTCCCAGACTCGCCCTTTGAGCGGACCACTAATACCACGGAGTCGGATAATCCGCTTCAACTTCAACACTCCTGCACGGGCAGAAAGCAAGACAGCACCACACGTCTTAGAAATGGTAACACACAATAAAAACCCAGGTGGAGAAGTCGAAGACTTAACGTCGCAACTTCGACCCCGGGATTCTTCTCAGTGCAAAAGATTCCGATTGAACCAACAAGATTTGGGGTAGACCGAGATTTTCCCAACAACACAATAACCTATATCAAACCATTAGCAGAGACTCGACAGTAACCACCACCGCCAAATCCCAGCGAACTTAGGGCGTGTGGGGAGCACTTGCATTCCCGGCGAACCGACTGCGAAAGCTGTCAGGTGGTCAGCCACAAGCGGGCGGAAGATTAACACCCAGGCGACTCACGTCGCCGGTTCGCCGGGTCACATTTTGTGGTGCCCCGTGATGGTCACGGGTAGTCACTCGGCCGGCCAAGTGCGGTGTCGTTGATGTGCAGACCGGCACGGACGAAGCCGTTGTCGTTTTGGTAAATCTCGTCGCGGTTGATCCCGACCGCCGAGATGGTCGAGTACCGCACGGAACCCCCGGCAAAGAGTACGTTTTGGCCGTTGCCATGTGGGGAGTAGGGGCCGCCCGTCGGTGCGGACCGGAGGGAGGGGAGGTCCGCCACAACGGGTACGCCGTCGGTCACGCCCGTCGCGGATTCCGTCCGGCGAAGGCCGGTGATACTGCCGGTTGAGGTGCGGTAGCCCAGCGAGTAGGAGTACCCCACTTTCATCAGCGCGTCGGTCGGGTTGGTTGCGAACGTCACCGGCTTCGCTTCGTCAGAATCACTGGCGGGGCAAAGCAGCGGGCGGAAGGATTCATACTGTCCGGCACGGGCGAGTTCGGTGACGAACGCCCCCGCAACGGGGACCGATTGCGTGCCGACTTCCGGGTACCGCCCGCTGTGCGTGTCGGTGTAGCCCGTCAAGGCGACGTGGAGTTGCCGGAGTTGATCCTGACACGCATAAACTTGGCTGGTGTGGCGGATTTTCCCGATCGCACCAAGCACAAGCCCGAACGCAATGAACGCAATCCCCGCCGCCACAGCCACGTCAATGCGTCGCCAGTTCGGGATCACCCAATCCCCAGACGTGACCACCCGACGCATCGTGGGCTTGTCGCGCAGTCTCGTGGCCGGCGTCGGTTCTCGCTGAAGTCTTTCCGTTGCAATGTGCTGGGCGGTCCGCGCCAGTGTGGCGACGACTAATCCGGCAGGCGGTTTGAATACGTTTCGATCCGCTTCTAAAAGGTGCACCGTGGAGCGAAGCCGGTTGATTTTGCCGGCATCTTCCGGGTGGCTGACGAGGTGCTGCTCCAACGCGGCCCACTCGGTCGGCGTCAGTTGATTCAGCACGTAATCGACGAGTTGATCGTCCATTGGCTTGCTTCCCCAGAATAGTTCACCGGGTCACTCATCCCTGTCATTCCTGCCGATCATTCATCCCGATCAATCGAAGACTGATTCACCGCTTCCCACACTTCACTGAGTTTGGCCAGGGCCGCATGGAGGCGGGATTTCACGGTGCCGAGCGGGATGTCCAGCACGTCCGCGATTTCCTGGTAGCGTAGCCCCTGAAAATACGCTAACAGCACCACTTGACGCAAGAGGTCTGGTAACAGTTCGACCGCATGCCGCACCAGTTGCCGCAACTCTGCTCGTTCGGCCAGTTCAACCGGGCCGGGGTCTTTGGTTTGCAGCACTTCAAACAGCGGTCGTGCCGAGTCGTCGTTCCCGTCATCCCCGGCTAACAGCGGGTCCGCCCGACTGTCAATCCGCCGGTTGCGTCGCCGCAGGGCATCAATCGCTTGGTTGGTAGCGATCGTGTAAATCCACGGTCGAACCGGGCGCCCCGCTTGATACTGATCCATCTTCACAAAGATCGCCACGAACGTGTTTTGAAACACGTCCGCAGCAAGGTCATCGTTGCCAACATACCGCCGCAGGTAGCCGTACAGTTCCCGCTCATAGCGGCGCACGAGCGTGCCAAAAAGTTCTTGCTGCCCGTCTTGCAACCGGGCGAGCAACACTTCGTCCGTAATCTCATCAGCCTGTTCGTGGAGCGGTGTCACCCTGTGATCTTATACGCAAGCCGTGGAAACGAAGTTCATTCGGGCGGATTTGCGGGTCGGAAACGCCGAACTTGTCATGATTTCGCTCCCATCAACATTTTGATGGGTCCAAGCGGTCAACGTCATCATGGCACGAGGTGGTTCAAGTCAGCATATAGTCGAGTTCAACCCCTTGCAGTCGCGGATCTGTGTCAGAATTTGATTCACGAACTCGTCAAAAGTATCTGCTTTCTTCGTCCGAGGAATGCCAAAGGCAACGACACCTGCGTCGGTGACGAATCGCGCGATTTCGATCTTACGTGATGCGGCCAGGGTCATCACAAGTCCACCGATCGCAGGAGCGCCTAGTAGTCCTGCCGCTAGTCCGAATGGATCTAGTTTCGTGGCTTCCAGAGCCACTGTGTATGCGGTCATTGATACAACTATCATCCACAAGCCTGCTGCGAAGATTCCGCTCCGGATTCGCAACCGATCGACGCGGAGTTGGAGGGTGTTCAACGCGATAGTCATGTCTTCTTCCGATCGCAGGAAAGTGGTACCAACGATCCGGAGCGAATCCGTAAAGAGGTCAAAGCGGTACGAGCCATCCAGCCATTTCCCTGTGTAAGTCGCAATTGGGTCCATCACTCGCTCCTTCATTCTGTTCGCATAACTATGATTAGGCAGAATTCAACTCTACCTTTCTAGCAGTTGAAGAAGTGTGTAACGACTTAATAATTTTCTTCATCATACGACACAGCAGTTTTCATACATCCGTCCTGTCCTCCATGACCCCCGCGAAGTGCAACAAAAGAAAATTTCACGCACGTCAGTATCAACGAACATAGCGAGATAGTCGTCATGAAGTCTGCGATTGGCCAAGTCTTTTCGGCTGCTCATTCAGACCTACCGTAACGGCAACCAACATGCATTTCGCACGGGGTGCGCGCGTATAATTTCAGCACAAGAACCTGCTTTTCCTCCACTCGTGAACCGACATGAAACTGACACAACCACGGCCTGTGACAATCACCCTGACGCTGCCCGGACCGGACCGAAAACGGAACTGGGCGGCGTACTCGTATCGGGTCAGTTATCGTAACCCGGACGCGACCTTGCCGGGGTGCGTGATGACTTGGGACGTGTTGGGCGGACGGTTGCCGTATCAAGTGGCGCTGGAACGCACGACGACGGGGGGACAGCGTTGCCACTGTTCGTGTGCGGACGCAGTTTATCGCGGGGAAGGCAACCCGGCCCATCGGTGCAAACACATCCAAGGGCTGCTCGAATGCCTGCCGCTGAGTGTCTGTCCAGAACCCAATCCTGCACCGCGATCTGCGATGAACGCAAAAGGTAACAGTTAGCCCGGCTTCTTCGGATGAGCGTCACGTAAGTTGATGGCCATTTTGTTCACAGTGTTAAACCCAGTTCAGCTTGAGAATCCGAGTTTTTCGAGTTCGGGATCGAGGTCGAATCGGGGCCACAGGCGTTGGACGACGGCGAGCGGGTCTTGGTTGATGTCTTCGATGAAGCGTTTGCAGGCGTCGAAGAGGTCTCGAAGGGTGTCGTGGCAGTGGTGTTGCGTCACCTCTTCCCGCAGCCATTTCCACAGCCCTTCGATCGGGTTCAGGTCCGGACTGTAGCCCGGTAACGCCACCACCGTGATGCCCAACTCCGCGGCGACCTGCTGCACGATCTTGGCCCGATGCCACGGCGCGCCGTCCCAAATCACCACGACCTCTCGGCCGTCTCGGCCTGCCCAGTCGTCGATGCGGTGTAGAAACTCGACCGTCGTCTCCTTGTTGCACGCGCCTTCCGCCCAAATCAGGCATTCGCCGTCGCTGAAGTTGTACGCCCCGAACCAGTTGATCCGGTCCGACAGCGGGGCACAACCACTCACCCGCCACAGCCGTTCGCCGAGCCGTCCCCACGACCAACCCAAGTCCAGGTCGCGGTGAACGTGCGATTCGTCCACGTCAATCAGCACGACCTCCCGACGCACGACTCGCTCGTACAGCCCGACAAAACGCTCCATAAATGCCGCCCGCTTGTGCGGGTTCCGCTTGCCGAGGAGCTTCTTGCACTTCTTCCAACTCAACCCCGCCGACCGCAGCATCGCGTGCAACGCCGACCGCGACACCACCCGCTCCAGCTTATCGCCGATCCCCTGCCGCAACGTCTTCAGTGTCCACCCGTGGCCGGGGATGCCGTGCGTGTTCGGTTCGGTTCGGAGTACGGTTTCGACGATGCGTTCGCCGACCTCGGGCGTAAAAAAGGGGCGTGGCCACGTCCGGTTGGGGGGCTTCGCGCGACGGGTACCGCCACTTCGCCGACCTCGGGCGTAAAAAAGGGGCGTGGCCACCGCTGCGGCGATAGGTCATCGCGTCCGGACCGTGCTCGTTGTCGGTGTGAACCCAGCCCATCACGCACTCGTCACACCGGTCGATCCACTCGGCCCAAAGCGTGGCGTTGGACTGTCCGGAAGCGATCATAAACAACGCGAGGAACCGCTCCCGTGTCCGGGGGTGCGCGGACTCCGTCGCCAAACGCCGGAAATCGTCCACCGTCTGACCCCACTTCGGCATGTCTGGCCGGACCATCCCTGACCCTCCTGAATACGACATCGACCGCAACAACAAACCGCAGTAGACTAACCCAAACAAAGACCCCGCAAAACTCCAGTTTTCACGTCGGATTGGGTTTAG
>JAYVXO010000179.1:0-13820 GCA_043785105.1 Fimbriiglobus sp. | reverse complement strand
TTGGCAATGGCCCGATGTTCAGGCGTTCGATGTGCGGGCACGCCATCACATCGGCGATAAATTTCGGGTCTTCGGTCACGGCGGTCGCGGCCAGGGTGTACCCGATCCGCTTAAGCACATCGGCTTGCGGACATTCTACGACGCTGGCGTAGGGGAACAAAAACTCTTTGTTGGCCAGCGGGTGTTCTGGCGTGTCGCAATACACAATCGTCGGCAACAAGTAGGCGATGCGGCCCTCTTTTACCAGCCGGGGCGTGCCGCGAATTTGTTGGGTGACATCGACCGCACCGGGCGTTTCGAGTGACTGCGTCACCAGGTTGTCAATCGCCTCCGCGGCTTCCGGTTTGGCGAACGCGCTAATCTCGCAGTTCGGGTCGTCCCACGCTCGCGCTTTCACCTTTGCCAACCGCTCCGCCAGTGCGTGGGCAATCTTCTTGCCGTTGCGTGGCGTCCACACTGCGGAGGCATTCACACACGCCCGGCCCCCGTTGGCCGCGATCGCTTCGACCATCATGTCGAGGTGTTGTTCGTAATTGTCCGCCTGATCCTCGCCGAAGATGATTTTGCTGTAGCCCGTGCCGTGAATCTCCACGCGGTGATCGTTCTTGTACGGCGCCATCGTGCGGTCGTCGCCGAACGCCATGCTGCGACCGCAGAGCCGCAGGATGTCGGATGACCCCGCGTGGTCGGTCGGTAAAAACCCGAGGAAGTGGGCGGGCAAACCCGCTTTGATGAAGCACTGCATCACGCGGAACGGCGTCCACGGTTCCTCGCGGCCCGGCTTCAACAGTAACGGCATCTTCAACGCGATCGTCGGCACCCACAGCGAATGCACCCCCGGCGAGTTCGACGGCAACACCGCGCCGAACACGTTCGTTGTGGGGTAGAACGCCTGCATCCGCCCGCCGGTTGTCGTGTACCCCTTGTCCAGTGCTTGAATGTCCAGCCCACGGGTCAGCCCGCCGATGACTTCTTCGATGTTCGAGAAAACGTAGTGGACCTTTAGTGCGTTGCGGCGACAGAACACCATCGGTGAACCCGTCGTCGCCGAGAGGTTGCGGACGTAGTCGTCGAACGTCAGTTCGACGTTGCCGCACGGCACTGTACCGTTGACGAAGTAGTCCGCCGCCTTCTTGTAAATCTCCAAGATGTCGCGGATCGGAATCGCCATCAACTCCTTATGCGTCCGCTCCATCGTGCCCAAGTCGCGGGCAATCTGACTGCCTGTGACCTGGCTCACTTCGGCGACCGGCTCCCCGGTCACGTGGTGAATCAACGTCGCCTTTTCGAGACTGGTGTACGGCTTGCCGAATCGCAACGCGGGGATCTGAATCATGGTGCTTTGACCTTCTTTTTGGGTTTCGCGTGGTGAATTAATAGCTCGACCGCCCACTCCGCGTCACCCTTACGAAGCGGCGGGTCGGGCGGTTGGTCGTACCGCAGCTGTGGGCCGTAGTTAACATCATCGTAGACGCGGTTCAGACACTGCTGGAGCGATAAGAGCACGTCGGGAACCTTGGGCACAATTGGAATCGGGATCGCGGGAAGTGGGTCTCGAACCGAGAGCGCCCAGACCGCTGTTTTGGAAGCACTGTTAGCCTTGGCGATCATGACGTAGTAGTCCGCAATCGGCGGCCTAGGCCGTCCGAACGGCATCCGATCACCGTCGCGGAGGAGGTCGATTTCGACGAGGTTAATGTCAGCCCCCAAGTACTCGCTCCGCTTAGCGAGGTACTTCGTTCGACCGTCACCGACGGTCTTATTCGACGGGCTGAGCAGTTCAATCACGGTGACCACGCGGCGGTTATTCTTGTCAACAATTTTCACATATCGCCGCGTTTTTTTGTGCTTCGTGCGATATAGAGTCGTCTGCGTTGTCGGCTCGACAGCAACCACCACGCTACGATCGCTCGGTGCCTTTTTCGCACGACCGCCGCCGTTTAGCACTGTGACATCGGGTTTGCCGATCAGTTCTCGCTCGTCGTCGGCCTCATCTTCGAGCCAAATGTATTCATCCAACTGAGCAAAATAGCCTTCCGGTAACTGCGGGTTAAGTGCCACAACCATGTTGTAATTCATGCCGCTATGCACCCCCGGCCAGAAGCCGGGGTCTTCCAGGTACGGGTCCATTCCAGGGAACGGTGATGGCATAGCGTGGCTCTCGACCAGGTCGTTTCAGGGTCCACTTACGCACAGTTTACCGAATCGCACTGCGGGTGACTGAATCTTCAAACATCACTCCTGATTTTGTTCGCTTAAGTATTTCGCCAACAGGTCGTTCGCCCAACTTGATCGTGGGGCGTCGAGTTCCGGGTTCGGTGGACAGGTGTATTGGAGTTTCGTGGCAAATCGGCCATCTTCGTAAATCCGGTCCAAGCAGACTCTGAGGTCCAACGGGACGGCTCCTAGGTCCGGGCGGATCGGGACCGGGAAGACCGGTATCCGTTCCTGAAGCGTAAACGACCAGACCGATGTTTTGGGTCGTCGATCTGCGGGCGAAACAAAAATGTAATAGTCGGATGATGGCGGCCTTGGTCGCCCGAACGGGAGCCGCTCCCCGTCTCGGAGCAGGTCAATTTCCACGAGGTTTGTCCCGGATGCCAGGTATTCGTTCCGTTTGAGCAGGTAAGCATCCCGCCCCTGACCGCTTGTTTTGTTCGATGGGCTGAGCACTTCAATTGCGGTCAACACATCTCGGCGGGCGGTCGTTTGAATCGTCACTCGTCGGTGTTTTTGGATCGTGCCGGGTAACAGCGTAAACACCGCGTTGGGAGCGGCAATCACCGCTGTTGAACCGCCAGAAGACCCGATCCGCGTAACTGGTGACAGAGGTTCCGGGACAAATACGTTGGGATTTCGCAACTGATTCACATCGTCTGAATCGGACTCCTCAACGCGGACGTATTGGTCAATTTCCGCAAACAAACCAACAGGAAGCACACGATTGAGTTCGGTCTGAATGGCGTAGATCAACCCCAAATGGACCCCGCCCCAACGGGTGGGGTCTTCCAGATACGGGTCCATTCCGGGGAACGGTGACGGCATTTCGCGGCCCTCCCATCGTGTCGAATCAATACACGCCGACGACGGTGCCGCCGGCGAGTTCGGCGAACGGGCGGACGCCACTGACGCCGTCCCACGGGTACTTCTCGAACGGCTTTTCGCGCTCGCCTTCGTCCCGTTCGGGGAACCGAGGGACGAAGAATTCTTTCGTCAGTGTCGTGAGCAAGACACGACCCGTGGCACCGTAATCGACGATTTCGTCGAAGTTGTCCGGGTTCACGACCTGGATCACGGCGCGGGGTTGGGGGGCGTAGTAACTGATCTTGAAGCCGTCCTCCGGCCCAATCGGCTTAGAGCAGGCGAGGCCCATGAGCGTGTTGCCGTAGGTCGGCGTCATGTACACGTCGCCGTTGTCGAGCATCTCTTCGTAGGCTTCGCGGGTGAATTGCGGTGTGAACTCCGTGCCGCCGCTGAAGATGCCGGTCATGCCCACCGCTTTGATCGACCGCAGTCCGCCCGAGGGGATCGGTTTACCGAGGGCACGATACTTGTCTTCGAGCTTCCCGGCTCGCAATGCTTCATCGAACGCGGCGAGTAGCTTCGGTGTGGTGAACATGCACTTGATGTCGTGGCCACCGGCCAGCACGGTGAGAGCTTGGTCGATGCAATGGTCTTTGTAGGCTTGGGCTTCGGCGATCTTGCGTTCCTTCAAGCACTTCACGACGTAACGCGGGTCGAGGTCCACGCAGAAGCAAATCCCGCCCCGGTATTGGGCCAAGTGTTCAATCGCCAACCGCAACCGACGCGGCCCGGATGGCCCGAGCATCAGCCAGTTGGACCCCTTCGGGAAGGAAGCGTCCGGCAACGTGTCCGACATCATCTCGTAGTCGATCTTGAAGTCGTCGATCACGATCCGCGACTTCGGCAAGCCAGTCGTACCGCCCGTTTCAAACACGTACACCCCACGGTCGGCGTAGGCTTTCGGCACCCACTTCCGCACCGGACCGCCACGCAGCCAATCGTCTTCAAAAATCGGGAACTTCTTGATGTCGTCGAAGCACTTGACATCCTTCAACGGATCGAAGTTAAACGTCTTCGCTTTCTCCAACCAAAACGGTGTACCCGTCTCGGGGTTGAAGTGCCACTTCACGATCTCGACGAACTGGGCGTCCAGTTGAGTTCGTGCATTCTTGATGCGGTCTTCAAGCGTCGTACCAGTCAGCGGTGTGGGTTTGCCGGGTGTGTCACGCATGGGTCGGTTCTCGGGGGGATCGTTTGCAAATCGTGTTCGTACTTCTTGCCTGAGCGGGCGATGTGAGTCCCCCGAGGTTACACTCACTCAGGGGACTGCTACCTCGGGGGACTCACATCCCCCGCTCGGGCAGTAGCTGGTTTACACATTACTAGGCAGGATCACTTCTTCGGTTCGAGGGCGTACAGCATGTTTTCGGTCATCACGTACAGGATGCCGTTGACGACCACAGGAGAACTGCGAATCGGGGCGTCGAATTCACACTTGCCGAGCAAATATTCTTTCTCGACGAGGGCGCGCTTGGCTTTCAGCTTCTTGTTGAAGTCCTTGTTGTCGGTCGCGTCCGGGATGTCCAGTTCGTCGATGACCAGAGGTGTTTTGCTGTGCTTGAACACGAACAAGTCGCCGCTTTCGGAGGTCACGTAGATCTTGCCATCGACGTAGATCGTTGAACCCCACATCGCACCCTTCATGTCGTACTGCCAGAACTTCTTGCCGGTCTTGGCGTCCAGGCAGTGGATGAAGCCTTGCAGTTCGGTGATGTACAGGATGTCATCCACGATCGCCGCCGTGCTCATCGTGCGTCCGAAGGTGAAGTCTCGCGGGACGAACTTCCGGGCGTCGGCACCGCCGTAGTGCCACACCAATCCGCTGGTGGCATTCTTGGGGTCTTTCGCATCGAACGCCGTGTCCTTCGGGCTGATGTCTTGGTTGTCTTTGTTGGCCTTGCTCGGGTCAATGCACCAGAAGTGGCCGACGCCGGAGTAATGCTCCGGGTCTTGGCCGACGCCAATGTACACCTTGCCGTCGTACACCACCGGCGTGCCGATGAAGTCGTTCTTGGTGCCGGTGCCGCCGAGTTCGTACTTCGAGTCTTTCGGGTTGCAATCGAACGACCACAGCAGTTCGCCGGTCTCGGGTGTGAAGCCACGCAGGTAGCCGTCGCCGCCGGGGAAGATCACTTGCTTGACGCCTTTGATCTCGGCGTAGCTCGGGTTCGACCACTGGCCGTGCATGATGTTTTTGCCCGGATCGGCACGCTTCCAAAGCACCTTGCCGGTGTTTTTATCCAGTGCCAGGAAACTCGGGGCTTGCGGAGCCGGGATGTTAATGTGCCCTTCATCGACGCCGTTGGCCGTGGACAGAAACAGGATGTCGCCCACGATTAACGGGCTACCGGCGGCCATGTTGTGCGGGAACACGCCGAGCGTGCCGATCATGTCCAGTTCCCAAATGATGTCCGCATCGGTCGCGGTCTTGTACTTCTCCGTCTGAATGCCCTGGTTGCCGTCCGCCATGCCGTTCACGTCCGCACAGACCACCGTGCAGCGGTTGCTGATGTAATAAACGCGGTTGCCTTCCACGAACGGCGTGGAGCAAATCCCTTCCTTCGGCCAATCGTTGACCGGGCCGGACGGCAGCTTGTCGTGAACCGCTTGCCACAGGAACTTGCCGGTCGCTTCCTCGAAGCACATCAGGATGCCCATGTCGATGACTTCTTCATCGCCGTCCTTGTTCTTCTTCTTGTCGCGCGGGTTACGCGGTTGGTCGTTGTTGGTCCCGACGAAAATCTTCCCACCGGCAATCGTCGGACCGCCATACGCCCGGCTACCCAGTGGTGCTTTCCACTTGATGACCGCATCGGCTCCCTTGGCGACCTTGCCGTCTTCCATTTGCGGCATGACTTGAACGGGGGCAAATTTCTCGTGCAGGATCACCATGTTGTGCGATGGCGAACCGCCGAACATGGCGTGTTCGGGTGTGGTACTCTTCACCTTAGGTGCCGCGTCATCGGCGTGCAGTGACACCGCAATGACAGTGGCCAGCACGACACTCCCGATTGCGATTCGCCGGAGTGTAACAAACTGAAGCATGGGTTCGGTTCCTGGTAGTGGGAAAGTTTGTGTTTGGGTTCGCTGTGGTTAATTCAATTTTATTGGCGACTAGGTTTTCGGCCCTGAAAGGGACGTTCTGTCAGCCCAGGGCCATGCCCTGGGGTTGGGCGGGGATCACGTTTTCGGACCTGTCTCGACCGCTCATATCCGCTGATGGCAACCTCAGCAATCGTCGCATTGGAGTTCCCAGGGCATGGCCCTGGGCTGACAGAACGTCCCTTTCAGGGCCGAAAAGCAATGTTGTTACTTGTTCGGCGTAATTACGATGTTGTCGTAAAGGATTTCGGACCCGGCTGCGGCGTCGGTCACGTTGGACACGTAGCCGTACAGGGCGGCGGCGCCGTCGCGGTTCGGGCTGGGGTCTTCGTAGGTGAGCAGCCAATCGGCGGGTTCGGCGTCGCCCTTCTTCCAGAACTTGGCCTTCACGATCGCCGTCTTTTCGCGCTGCTCCACGGTCAACTTGCTGCTGTACCACACCGACGGTTGCCAGTCGAACTCGATAGCTTTGTTGATGCGGGGCTTCGCCTCCCAGGACGTGACTCGCACCTGTCGTTTGCCGTTCGCGGAGTCGGGCTTGCCGTCCACGATTAGTGTGTACCGGCTGTTCACGATGCCCATGTCCGGCAGCTTCCCCGCCACGAGTGTGCCCATCAAATCGGCTTGGATCGTGTAGTTCGCCGCGTCGGGTGCGGTGATGTAAGCGTTGGCTCGTGCGATCGGCGGGCGGCTGTCGTTGTTCACTTTCGCCAGCACTTTGTTGCCGTCCTTGTCCGCGACGAAGAACTTGCCTTGCGTGTTCAACCACCCGCCCGGCGCGGCGCCGACTGGCACCTTTTCAAAGTCGTCCTTGTACGGAATCTGCGCCACAACCCGGATTCGGGCCGTCGCTTTCAGCTCACCGAATTGTGCAGTCAGTGTGCCCTGTTGCCGGGGGAGCTTCGCAATCGTCAGCGTCGCTTTCGCGCCGTCCGCTTTCAGTTCGGCGTTCAGTGCCGGGGGTTGTGCCGCCCCTTTCGGTGCGGTCGGTGGCAACGCGGGTTGCGGTAAGGTGAACGTGACCTTGGCATCCACAGGTGCTTTCACTTCGCGGCCGTTGGCATCAAGGAACTTCACGTCAAACTTCGCCTCGGCGCCGGGTTTCGTGGCGAGGTCTGCCGGGAATATGCGGATCGCAACCGGCGCGGCGTCGGCGTTCGGCGCCGGTTCGGCGGAAGGAGTCACGTCGATTTTTGACGACGATGCTCCTCCCTTGGTGTCCCCGACGCAGTACAGTTGGTCCTGCGTGAGCAAGTAAAGCTTGTTGTTGACGGCGATCGGGGTGCCGTGGGTCTCGACGAATCCGGCGCCCTTTTCTTTGCGGAAAGCGATCGCGTCGAGTTCTTCCGGCTCCTTGTCACCGTTCAATTTGAAGATGGCGAGTTTCGCGTTCACATCGAAAATGTAGAGCTTGCCGTCCGCGATCAGCGGGGCACCACGGGAAACGGTGCCGTACTTTTGCCGCCAGAGTATTTTGCCGGTCTTCGCCTGGAAGCAGACTAACTCGGAGGCGTCATCGGGTACGTACAACCGGCCATCGGCTAACGCCGGTGAAGCCAGTCCAAATCGCTTGGAGAGTTTCCTGTTTTCCCACACCAGTGCGGGCTTCTTGGTCTTCGGATCGACTTTGCCAGCATCGAGGCACACCACGCGACCAATCGCGCCGCCTTCGGGGTTTTCTTCGCCGTGGCACGCATACACCAAGTTGCCATCCACAACAACCGAAGGGTTCACGACACCCGCACAAAAATGATGACTCCAAACCCGCTCGCCGGTGCGAACCTTCATCGCATGAACGCACCCGTCGGCGCCGCCGGTAATCAGGATCCGTTGCCCGTTGATCGTGGTCACGACGGGGTTCGAGTAGTACGTCCCCTTGAACGAGACCGCCGGGTTCTTCAGGTCTTCGGTCGGCGATGACCACCACACCACTTCGCCGGTCTTGGCATCAAATGCGACGAAACGGTTATTGCCGCGTGCCTGGTCACCCCAACTGCCGTTGACCATCCCGACGATCACTAATCCATCGTCGAACACCGGCGACACGATCCGCCCGCCGTAGCCGGTCACCCGACCGTACTCTTCGGTGAGTTGCCGCTTCCAAACTTCTTTGCCGTCCTTGTCCAGACACAACAAGTACCCGCCGGTGGTATGCGTGAAGATGTTGCCGGTCGCGGGGTCGGCAGTCATCGTCGTCCACCCGAGGCGGCTGGAAACGATGTCGGTGTGGAAGACGTTGAAGCGTTTTTCCCACAGCACCTTGCCGCTCTCCGCGTCAAAGCACATCACCCGTTCGCCTTCGGTCGGCAACGACATGTCGTAGCCACTGATGGTGAACAACCGCCCGTTCAGCACCAACGGAGCGGAGCGACCGCCGAACGGTTGCTTCCACAGCAGATGATCTTTGCCAACGGCAGTGACGCCGAATTCATCGGGTAATTTCACCCCTTTGGCGTGCCCGTTTTGGTCCGGCCCACGCCAGTGAACCCAGTCACCCGCCTTCGATTCCGTCACGGCGAACCCAAACACGGCGACCAAGCCGCACAATAACCACCGACTCATTTCCGACTCCTTTGGGGTTGTAATCGCGTCTGTCGTGTTCGATTTTTTTAGACAGGATTAACAGGGTTCGACAGGATTGAATTCAGAGCATCTAATCCTGTCGAACCCTGTTAATCCTGTCTAAATTGTTTTCTCTTTGATCGTCACGATTGTTTTATCACTCGGCGGGCTTTCATCTCGAATCGGGGCAGGGTATTTGGCAGGGCGGCAATCACTTCGACGCGGAACAGCAGTTCGTCCCGCAGGACACGGGCAACCGTTTCGACCAACCGTTGGCTCTGGGCGGGGTCTGCGGGTTCGATTTCGATTCGCAAATCGGACAGCGGCCCGCGCTCATCGACCACAACGCGAAACTCAACAATTTCCGGAAAGCGGCGGATGATCGCTTCGATCGCCGTCGGGTAAACGTTGTTGCCCCGAACATGGATCATATCATCCGCACGCCCCTGAATGCCACCCTGCAATCGGAGCCAATTTGGCACACCGGGAACTGGCGTTGGTGACGGACCGGCGCGGACCAAATCCCCGGTGCGATACCGAATGAGCGGACTATCCATTCGCCCAAGGTTCGTGACAACCAGTTCACCCAAATCGCCGGTTTTTACCGGCTGCGTACTGTTGGCTTCAATCACTTCGGCAATGTATTCCGATTCCAGAACAAGAAGCGTGTTCGGCAGTGCTTCGCACTCGATCGCAACGGGGCCAACTTCCGTCAGGCCGTAATGATCGTAGACGCGGGCACCCCAGCTTTTCTCAATACTCAAGCGTGTCGTCGTAATACAACCGCCCGGTTCGCCAGCCACCACGATTGCTCGCACTGCCGATGCCGCCAGGTCGATGCCATCCTTCGCGGCAATTTCGGCGAGGTGCAGGGCATAGGTTGGGGTGGCAAAAACGACGGTGACTTCGTGTTCGAGTAAGAATCGCAAGCGTGCCGTGCTGGACATCCCGCCACCGGGCATCGCCAGGAACCCCGCTTTGGTCGCGGCTTCAAAAGCACTCCAGAAGCCGAGGAATGGACCGAACGAGAACGGGAAAAAGAGGCGGTCTTGGGGCGTCAGCCCCAGCAGCGAAAAGTTTCGTTGCCAACAGTGCAGCACCCAGTCCCAACTTTGCGGCGTGTCGAGCCAACACAGCGGTCGCCCGGTACTGGTTCCCGAGGTTTGATGGAAGCGGGTGTAGCGATTCGGGGCAGCCGTCAGGTTTGTGCCGTAGGGCGGATGCGTGGTTTGGTCCGCAACTAACTCCGCTTTAGTTGTGAAGGGCAACTCTTGCAAGTTGTCGATTGTGCCTAGTGAACGAAACTTGTGAGCATAGAACGGGTTGTTCGGCAGGACGTGCGCTAACAAATGGTGAAGCCGTGCGGGATGATCGTCACGGCCTTCCACGGCACGACTCCGAGTTCGAGGAACGACTCTTGTACCCTGACGGGGCACCGACCAGTTATACCGATCAGTGCCGAGGATCTTACGAGCGGTTTTGGCTAATGTCGAAGCAGTACAGAATCTCGTAGTCACGCAGGTACAGCTTGCCGTTAGCAATCACAGGGTGTGCCCAGACTTTGCCTTGACGCGGTCGGGTCTGGCTGAGTTTCGGGATTGTGAATCGCCCCGTTTCTTCCCACCCCGCTTCGGTGGCCTTGATGCACGCCAACGTACCTTCGTTTTCGCTGTAGCAGTAGAAGTGGTTGTCGGCGTAAGTGATGGACCCTTTGCCGAGTTTGTCGCTGGCCCAAATCGGCTCGTCGCCGCCCGCAAGCATGTCGAAACAGACCCACTTTTTACTGTCGCTGTGGCCGTAGATTTTGCCACCCAACTCGATCACGCCACCGTGCTGATTCTGCACGACTTTACTGGTGTAAACTTTGGTCGCTTTGGTGCCGTCCCCGTCGGGTGTCAGTTTGAAGAGTTCACATCCCGCGCCGTACCCGGCGGTGAAGAAGACGTTGTCCCCTTTCACAATCGGAGAGGGGATGACTGCGGTGGCCCGTTTCAGTTCGCCAACTTGCCACAACAACTTGCCGTCCGTCGCCCGCACGCCGACGGCCGTTTTCATGGTTTGTTGCACGTATTGCCGCACGCCACCCACCACGGCTGGCATGATCGACGAGTACCCCGCACCGTCCGTCAGTTCTTTGCATTCCCAGATCGTTGCGCCAGTTTTCTTGTTCAGCGCGATCATCCCTATTTTGGTGCCGGGTGTACAGACGACTTGATCGCCATCGACTAGAACCGATTCGCTGTAACCCCACACAGGAATCTTTCCGCCGAAATCACTGACCAGATTCTTCTTCCAAACGACGGCACCATCGAGCTTCTTCAAGCAAAGGAGATCACCCATGCTTCCCAAGACGTAGACGAATTCGCCGTCCACAGTGGGCGTCGAACGGGTGCCGCCGCCCCAACCGTCCAAGAAGCTGCCGGGGCCGGTTTCGAGCGGCGTTTTCCAAAGGGGTTTGCCGTCTTTCACGTTGAGACAAGCGCAGGCTTCCTTCGCATCTTTTTTCGCACCGTCGGCGCCGAGGATGAACACCTTGTCGCCGACAATCGCGGGGCACCCGTACCCCGTGCCGATCGCGGACAGTTCATTCACGGACCAGACTAACTTGGGTCCATCCGCCGGGAAGGTCGTCAACAACCCTTTCTCAACGGATTTATTGTCGCGGTTCGGACCTTGCCATTGTGGCCAGTCAGCCGCGAAGGCCGGGGTTCCGAACGATACCGTCACGATGGCGAGTAGTAACAGACGAAGAGACATTGGCATCCTTTAACAGGTCGGGTGGAGGTCATTAACTAAGTTAATCGCAGTATATGGTGACGGATTAACGGAGCAAGCGTTGCCGACGGACTCATTTGCCCCTCACAACTGGCGAATCTGCCGCACTAACTCGGGTTGAAGAACACGGGGTACCACTTCGCCAATGTCCAACTCTAATGCCTCAAATGACAACGCCCGCAATCGTCCTGGCAGCACAGTCCCATCGGCAAGTTCCACGGCCACGGTTCGCCCGACCAGCCCGATTCGCTGGGACCATTCGTTTTCTAACGACTGCCAATCGCCCTTAGCAAGGAGGGAATACTCGGTGTCGAGATGTCGAACCACGGCAGCCGTCACGGTGTGGAGATCGAACCGTGTACCCGTTTCAATTGCCAGCGATGTCGCATCTGGCAACAGTGCTTGGGCGAAGTCGTCCACCGATTGGTTCAAGTTCAAGCCGATCCCGACGACCACGGCGGTGGATTGCTCAATGAGGATACCGCACACTTTCCGAGTATCTATCAGCAAATCGTTCGGCCACTTGATCCGCGGTTGCAGGCCGGTCAACTCGTGAATCGCACGAACCAAGCTCACTGCCGCCCACGCGGTCAGAATCACGGGCCGCCGGAGTGCCGCAGGCGGTTGCAGAACGATCGACACAAGCAGTGAACTCCCCGGCACGCTCTGCCACACCCGACCATACTGCCCCCGCCCAGCACTCTGAAACTCGGCGAGGACCACTGTGCCGAAGTGCGCCGAATCCGCTGCCAAGCTAGCCGCCACATCACTCGTACTAGGCAGGGAATCGTAGACCAACACCTGCCGCCCAATGTGCTGCGTACCGAACGACCAGATTTCACGCGGGGATAGCATATCAGGATGGCTCGTAATCCAAGCCAATGTCCAGTGCCGGGGCCGAGTGGGTTAGGGCACCGACGCTGATGCGGTCCACGCCGGTTTCGGCGATGGCACGGATCGTGGACAGGGTCACGCCGCCGGATGCTTCCAGCTGTACGCCGGGGGCGACGGCGTTGCGGCGGGCCACGGCTTGGCGGAGTTGATCGAGCGTCATGTTGTCCAACAGCACGATCTCCGGCAGAACGGTCAAGGCTTGCTCAAGCTGTTCAAGGGTGTCCACTTCCACTTCAACGGGCAGAGCGGCGTTGCCGGGGTACTGGCGGGCCGCGTTGACGGCTTGCACCACGGCAGTCTTGGGGTCCGGGTAACCGGCGAGGTGGTTGTCTTTTATCAAGATGCCGTCGTAAAGCCCGATGCGATGGTTCATTCCACCGCCCATCCGCACCGCGTACTTTTCGAGCAAACGCCAACCCGGTGTTGTCTTGCGGGTGTCCAGAACGTTGGCTTTCAAACCCGCTACCGCATCAACGTATTTGCGGGTCAAGCTGGCCACGCCGCTCAACCGTTGCAGGAAGTTCAATGCCGTCCGTTCGGCAGTCAGCAATGCCCGGAGTGGTCCGCGAATGGTGGCGAGCTTCATGCCCCGTTCCAGTGACGCACCGTCCTGAACGTGAAACTCCAAGTGCAACTCCGCTGACACCGCAGCCACCACAAGCTGAGCCGCAGGTAGCCCCGCAAGAACACCCGGCGTTCGGGCCACGAACACCGCTTGCCCCTGTTGGTTCACCGGAATGGTCGCTTCCGACGTGCGATCCCCGGTCGGCCCAATATCCTCCCGCAACGCCAGTTCCACGAGCCGACAACAGGCGATTGATTCATCCACGGTGAAGTGTGACATAGTGCAGTTAGAGTGAGTGGTGAGGGTTGCTAATTCATCTCATACCATGCTATCTATCCACTACCCACTACCCACTATCCACTGCCCACTCACTCTCCCACTCCAGGAACACCACATGGCGGATGCGAATCGTGACGGGATATTGGCGATGGCGGCCACGGTTGTGGTGAAGGTGGGTACGAACGTCCTGGCGGATGCGGCGGGCCATTTAGACCGGCATCGCATTCAGTCGTTGGCGGATCAACTTCAACGGATTCGGCAAGGTGGGCGGCGGGTGGCGTTGGTCACGTCCGGGGCGATCGGGGCGGGGGTGGGCAAGTTGAAGCTCGGCAAGCGGCCCGATGACTTGCCGCACCTGCAAGCGTGTGCCGCCGTCGGGCAATCGGCGTTGATGCAACTTTACCAGGAAAGCTTGAACGCCTACGGCATCCATACCGCACAACTGTTGCTGACCGCCAGCGACTTCGACAACCGTGCCCGCTACCTGAACGTCCGCAACACGATTGCGACCCTCTTCGAGTACCACTGCCTGCCGATCATCAACGAGAACGACACCGTC
>JAYVXO010000178.1:0-36842 GCA_043785105.1 Fimbriiglobus sp. | reverse complement strand
ATAGCCCAGGGTCGCGGCGCTTCGTCGCGCACCCTGGGTTCTCGACACCACCCCTGTTGTACCCCGACGGGGTTCCATCGTTCCTCGTGGCGCAAATGTAACCCCTCCGGGGTACGATCCGTTTCCGGTCCGACCCAGGGTGCGCGGCGAAACGCCACGACCCTGGGCTATTCGATTGAACCCCTTCGGGGTAGTCCGAAACCGCAACTTCAAAACGCGCGCGTCGGGCTAATGAAACCCGCCGAATCACAATGAAAACGCTCTATTCTCACTTACACAGCACTTCGTCCAAGTTCAACAACTCGTTAATCAGCATCGTCCACGCGGCGAGTTCGGCGGGGTCTAGGCGGGGATCGGGTTTCGATTCGCCGACGGCGATCAGCTTCTTGGCGTCCTCGGGCTTGGCTTGGTAGTGCTTCAACAACGCGGCGTAGCTTTTAAGGACAACGGCGGTTTCTTCGGCTCGGAACGGGCGGGCGAGCAATCGCTTCGCCAGGAAATCCACACGTTCTTGGGTCGTTGTGTGGCTCAAGATTGTCGTTTGGGCCAAGTACCGCGCGGCTTCGACGAACTGCACGTCGTTCAACGTGACGAGTGCTTGTAATGGCGTGTTCGTCCGGTCGCGGCGGACGGTGCAAGTTTCCCGGTTCGGGGCGTTGAAAATTTCCATCGACGCGGGCGGCGCGGCGCGCTTCCAGAACGTGTACATGCTGCGGCGGTAGAGGTTCTCCCCCGTCTCCGGGCGGTAGTCGCGGGTGTTGCTCCCGATCATGGCAACCGCTTCCCAGACGCCGATCGGCTGGTAGGGTTTCACACTCGGCCCGCCAATTTTCGGCACCAGAATACCGGACGCGGCCAGGGCGTAGTCGCGGATAATTTCGGCGTCCATGCGGAACCGGGCGCCACGGCTGTAGAGCTTGTTCTGCGGGTCTTTGTCGATCTTCTCTCGCGTTACCGTGCTGGCTTGGCGGTAGGTGTTCGTCAGCAACAGTTGCTTGAAGAATCGCTTCGTGTCCCACCCTTCTTCGCGGTACGTGACGGCGAGCCAGTCGAGCAATTCGGGGTGACTCGGTTGCTCGCCACTAATCCCGAAGTCGCCGGCGGTGCGGACCAGCCCTTGGCCGAAAATCTCTTGCCAGTAGCGGTTCA
Source organism: Fimbriiglobus sp. (assembly GCA_043785105.1). GTDB lineage: Bacteria > Planctomycetota > Planctomycetia > Gemmatales > Gemmataceae > Fimbriiglobus. Next base: position 35,693 of record JAYVXO010000178.1, on the reverse strand, counting down.
CGGTCACGCGGGCCGTCAGCGGGTGTTCGGGACGGAGCAGCCACTTGGCGAACCCGAGGCGGTTCTTCGGCAGGTCGTCCGGCATCGTCGGTAGCGCCTTCGGCGTAATCGGCGTGACTTTCTCGCGGCGTTGGTCGTACTCACCCCGGTTCAAAATGTACGCCTCGGGCGGCGTGGTCTTTTCGACCATGATGTGGGCGATCGTCCCGCGAGTTTTGATTTCGGTTTCGTCTTGCTTCAACAGCGTCAAAGCCGTGTTCATCTTCCGGTAGTCCGCATCGGTCGTCGTCAGCCACCACGAGAAGAGGTCGTCGGTTTCTTTCGCAACGCGCTTGTCGGCGGGTTTATTCAACACGGCGATGGCCTTGGCGGTGTTGGCGAGTTGACTAACTTCGGTCCCCGTCAAGGCGCGATCGTAGACCCGCAAATCTTCAATGCTGATGAGCTTGACCGGCTGCCCCGGTGTGCGCCGACCGATCGTCAGCGGGGCGTTGGTCTTGATGGAGCCGAACGGCGTTTGCAGTTTGGCAGGGTCGGCAGTCGTGTTCGTGGCCACGTCGAGCGGTTGCGGTTCGCCGTCCAGATAAATGCGGACCCCGTCGGCTTTGCGTGACCCGTCATACGTGACGAAAACGTGGTGCCATTTGTTGGGGTCGATGCCCGCTTTGGTCGTCACTTTGAAGGCGTCGCTCGGCCAGTTGTGGACGACGTGGACCGCGAACCGATCGTTCTCCAGATAGAGATCCCAACCGCGATGATCCTGGGTGCTGTCCATCCGGGCAATCACGCCAGCGGTTTGGCCGCGTTGCGGAATTTGGACGTAAGCGCCGAAGGAAAAGGCTTGGTTCGCGTCAAAGTCCCCCGCGTCCGGGAAGGAAATCGTCGGGCCGTCCGCAACGGGTTTGAACGTGGCGGCTTTACCCCCGTTCGGCCCGGCTTTCCACTCGAACCCGACCGGCAATTTCGCCTCACGCGGTTCGTTGTCTTCAGCGTAAGTGAAGGTGTCCCCCTTGCCTTCATTGAACTCGGCGTGCAACGTCAGCCCGCGCTTGGGGATTGATTTGGCGAGCGATTCCGACTTGGTTTCCTTGATCCAGGTGTCAAAGCCAGCGCGGGCGGTCTTCTTTCGGGCGTCAAGTTCCGCCTGCGCCGCGGCAACCTTTTTGACGAGTGCTTCCCACTTATTACGGTCGCCGAGTTTCGGCACCGTGATGATCGGCGGGGTGTTTTGGATGTTGCCGTCCATCGCAATTTGCGTGGTGTTGTTGAAGAACGCCGCCAGGCTGTAGAACTCCCGCTGGGAAATCGGGTCGTACTTGTGGTCGTGGCACACCGCACACCCCGCCGTCAGTCCCATCCACACGGTGCTGGTCACGTCGGTCCGGTCGCGGGTGTACAGCACGAGGTACTCTTCGTTGATCGCGCCGCCTTCGTTCGTGGTGATGTTGCAGCGGTTGAACCCCGTTGCCACCAATTGATCCATCGTCGGATTCGGCAGCAGATCACCAGCAAGTTGTTCGATCGTGAACTGGTCGAACGGCTTGTTCTCGTTCAGCGCCCGAATGACCCACTCGCGGTACGACCACATTTCCCGGAAGTTGTCGAAGTGAATGCCGTGCGAGTCGCCGTACCGCGCCGCGTCCAGCCAATAACGGCCACGGTGTTCGCCGTAGTGGGGTGACGCCAGCATCTTGTCGAGGTACTTTTCGTAGGCGTTCGGGGACTTGTCGGCCACGAACGCTTCGACATCTTCGATGTTGGGCGGCAAGCCCGTCACGTCGAGGGCGGCGCGTCGGGCCAGCGTTCGCCGATCCGCTTCCGGTGCAGGCTTCAACCCCTTCTTTTCGAGTTCAACAAGTACGAATGCGTCGATCGGGGATTTCACCCAAGCCGTGTTCTTGACACTAGGCGGCGTCGGTTTCTTCGGGGTAATGAACGACCAATGGGATTCGTAAACTGCGCCTTCGGCGATCCAGCGCTTCAGGGTTTCTTTTTGGGCGGGAGTTAGCTTCTTGTGCGAGCTAGTCGGCGGCATGAGTTGTTCGTCATCGGCCTTCAGAAAGAGCCGGTTGACCAACTCGCTTTCATCGACGTTGCCAGCAACGATGGCCCCTTTTTCAATGGCCACTTCCCGGTCGTCCAACCGCAACTTCGCCTTCCGCGCTGCGCTATCGGCGCCGTGACACGCAAAGCAATTCTCCGCGAGAATGGGCCTCACATCGCGGTTGTATTGCAACTTGTCCGCCGCCGAAACCGACGCGGCCAGCAAAAATCCAGTCACGATCGTTGCGGTGGCACGTAACCCAAATATCAGCGAGAGCGGCATGAGTTTGGTTCCTTGTATCCAACATCGCGGAAGAGGGCGGTTAGCAGTTGTGGGAATTATAGCCGATTTCGGTGATGCGCTACGTGAAAAAAGCCCACCACAACACGAAAAAAGCCCACGGATCATTACCCGTGGGCTTTGCGGCTTCCTGTTTACTGCACACGACCTCTGAACTTACACGGACCCCATCGCGCGGTCGCGGCGGACCATGACTTTGCGACCTTTGAGGCGGATGCCTTGCAGGGCTTCGATGGCCTGATCGGCGACTTCGTCCGGCACGTCCACGAGGGAGAACCGTTCGGCGACTTCGATCGGGCCGATGTCGCGGGAACCGAGACCGACTTCGCTTTCGATTGCCATCACCAGATCGCGGCGGTTCACGCCGACATCGCGGCCGGCGCTGATGAACAGCCGGGCCATGCCACGAGCGGCACCGCGTGGACCGGGGCCACCCGAACGGGCTGGTGGGCGACCGGCATCACGTGGGCCGTTGTTGTCCCGCATCGGCGGGCCGCTGCGAGAGTTGTTGTCGCGCATTTGTGGGACGGGGATATTCTCTTCGTCGCTGTCGTCGGGCCGACCGGCTTGGTTGGCGAGTTTCGTAGCGGCCAACGCGAGATCGACGAGGTTGAATTCGCCGATCAGCGGCTCGAGGGCCGCCTTGAATTCGTCGAGGCCGCCCAACTTGGCCGCCGCCCGAATCGCTTCGCGGGTGCGTTCGATCCGCTTGACTTGCAGTTCAGCCGGGTTCGGAATGCGTTCGGTGGTGATCTTGTTTTTCGTGCTACGTTCGATGTTCCGCAACATGTGCTGTTCGCGGGTTTCAGCGATGGTGATGGCGACGCCTTCGCGCCCGGCCCGGCCAACCCGACCGATCCGGTGAACGTAAGTCTCACCCGTCTGCGGCACGTGGAAGTTAATCACGTGCGACAAGTGGCCGATGTCGAGACCCCGTGCCGCAACATCGGTAGCGATCAACAAGTTCGTCGCACCGCTGCGGAACTTCTTCATCACCCGTTCGCGTTGATCCTGGGACAACCCGCCGTGCAACGATTCCGGACGATAGCCCCGACCGTTCAGGTCGTCCGCGAGGATGTCCGCTTCGGACCGCGTGCGACAGAACACGATCACGGAGGCGGGAAGTTCGTAATCCAGTAGCCGGGCGACGGCGGCAGACTTGTGATCGCGGTTCACGAAGTACACCGTTTGCCGAACCTTCGGGGCTTCGCCAGCGGCCAACACCGGGCGAGCCATTTCGAGGCGGATCGGGTTCTTCAAGTGCTTGTTCGCAATCGACGCAATGCGTGGCGGCATCGTCGCGGAGAACAGCGCGGTCTGCCGGTCACTCGGGGTCGCCCCGAGGATGGCATCAAGGTCATCGGCGAAGCCCATGTCCAACATTTCGTCGGCTTCGTCGAGAATGACCGTCGAAACGGTGTCCAGTTTCAGCGTACCGCGACGGATGTGGTCGAGGGCACGGCCCGGCGTGGCAACAACAACATCAACACCCTGACGAAGCGTGCGAACTTGGTCGCTGAACCCCGCACCGCCGTAGATCGCCACGGAGCTAACCCCGAGCGGACGGCCATACTTATCCAGGGCCGCCGCCACTTGATTCGCCAGTTCCCTGGTGGGAACGAGGATCAACGTGTTGGGCTGCTTGCGGTTCTTCGGTTGGGATGAAATTCGTTGAATCAGCGGGAAAGCAAACGCCGCCGTCTTCCCGGTCCCAGTCGCAGCGAGACCGATGAGATCTCTGCCTTCGAGCAGTGGGGGGATGGCTTCGCGTTGGATCGGAGTGGGTTCGGTGTAGCCGAGCTTAACGAGTGATTCCAGCAAACGTGGCAATAAACCCAAGGCCGCAAACCCATTGGCGGGTTCGACGGCAACAGTGTCGCTCATTCTTCAATAGCCTTTCGACCGGGAAAAACCCGGCACGGTGCATAACCAGGTTGGCAAAAACCTGGCCCGCGGACACAGCCGCACAGACACCTCAGGCGGAGCCAACACACCACTACTATAGCAATGTTGGACGGTCTTGGCCGAAGATCGGGCGAAAAAATTACTGATCGTGAGTGGCGAGGGCGAAGAAATGGATCGCCGCCCGCCCGCTGATTTGCCCACATTTCAGGAGTTCTGCGGCGATTAGCTCCACGGCCCACCAGTGTTGTTCGTCGGCCAAAATATTTTCAGTTTTTGCTAGCATTCGCCGTTCGAGTCGTTCCACGCTTCGCTCACTCGCCCGGATCAAGGCCAACTTGCGGACGTATTTCAAATCCCGCCCCGCCCCGTCGTAGGCATATCGCCCCGTGTGACGTGCTTCCGCAGCAAGGCCGGCGAGCGAAATCAGAATCTCCGTTTCGATCCAGTCGTCGGAGGGACGTTGCACACCTTTGCGAAATTCACACTGCCCCAACCGCGCCGCGTTCGGCAACACGCTGACGCGATGCACCGGCCGCCCCAACGCCAACGCCATGACCGCATGGCCCGCTTCGTGATACGCCGTCGCGGGGTCGAATTGGGGTTGCGGCGCGGTAGGGTCCATGTGGGCAGTTTAGTTGATAAAAGATTTGAAACAATCGTCCAAGAAGATGATGGGAAAGTGTTTCTGGTTTTCTGGCCGCGTAGCGGTCACGGGATGTAGCCACGGGTGGAGCGCTTCGCGTAACCCGTGGAACAAACTCCCCCAAACTCAACTGCCCTGAAGGGGCAGCGGAATTCCTTCGCCCCTCCAGGGCGAGTAACAATGGGATGTCACTGTCCACGGGTTGCGCTTCGCTCCACCCGTGGCTACATCCCGGTGCCCCTTCAGGGCACAAAGCCAGTTAGGTTCATGATTGGTGTTAAAATCCACTAACCAGAATCACGCCCAACCCGGTTGCCCGAACCAATAGGATAAAGAGAGCGTCAATCCTGGCGTGGCTGGACTTTTCACGGTGGGTGGCGAATGAGTGTTTTGTTGAGCGTGCAGGGGTTAACAAAAAGTTTCAGCATCCGCCCACTGTTTGAAGGGCTGGCATTTGACCTGCGTGCCGGGGAGCGGGTCGGGTTGATCGGGCCGAACGGGGCCGGGAAATCCACGCTGTTGAAAATACTGGCCGCAATGGAACCGACGGACAGCGGTACCCGGACTCTGCGACGCGGGATCCGAATTGGCTACGTGGCCCAAGATGATGTATTCGGTGAAGACCAGACGTTGACCGATGTGCTGGTTGCGGCCCTGGCAAGCGATGCGCTGGAAGACCACGAACGCGAAACCCGTGCCGCCAAGATGCTCACGCAGTTCGGTTTTGATGACCCGGATCAGTTGGCGAACACGTTGTCCGGCGGTTGGCGGAAGCGGTTGTCGTTGGCGAAGGAATTGATCCGCAAGCCCGACTTGCTACTGCTCGACGAGCCGACCAACCACCTCGATTTACCCGGCGTGGTGTGGCTGGAAAAGCTGCTCCGGGCTGCCAATTTTGGGTACCTTGTGGCAACCCACGACCGAGCTTTTCTCCGCGCCGTGGCCGACGACATTCTCGAAATCAATCGGGTGTACCCCGGCGGTTCGTTCCGCAGTCCCGGCGGGTACGACGACTACGCGGAGAACCGCGATTTGTTCATGGAAGCCCAGGCGAAAGCGCAAGAATCGCTCGCCAACCAAGTGCGCCGCGAGACCGAATGGCTGGGTCACAAAGCCCGCGCGAGAACTCGCAAAGCGAGTTCTCGCATCGAAGCCGCCGCCGACCGCCGTGAAGAATTAGCGGAGTTGAAATACCGCACCAACCAGACAGGGGCAGCCGGGATTGATTTCGTTTCCACCGGACGGCAGACCAAGAAACTACTCACCGCGCTGGGCATCTCGAAGTCGCTCGGCAACAAGCCACTGTTCGGGCCGATTGATGTCGCGCTCACGCCCGGTACGAAGCTCGGTTTGCTTGGTCCCAATGGTTGCGGCAAGAGTACCCTGCTGCGTGTCTTGGCCGGGGAGATGCCACCCGACATGGGTACCGTCGCCCAAGCCGATAAAATTCACGTCGTGATGTTCGAGCAAGGTCGCGCGGCCCTCGATCCCAATCTCACGTTGCGGCGGTCGATCTGCCCGAACGGGGACAGCGTGACGTACCGGGACCGGCAAGTTCACGTCGGCGGTTGGGCGAAGCAGTTTTTGTTCCGGGCGGAACAACTCGACCTGCCCGTCGGCACACTCTCCGGCGGTGAACAAGCCCGCGTCCGCATCGCCCAATTGATGCTGCTCCCGGCGGACGTGTTGTTGCTCGATGAACCCACGAACGACCTGGACATTCCCGCCCTGGAAGTACTCGAAGATAGCCTCGCGGAGTTCCCCGGTGCCGTGGTCCTGGTCACGCACGACCGGGAGTTAATGGACCGACTTTGCACTGAAGTGATTGGCCTGGATGGTCGCGGTGGGGCGTCAAGTTACGGCAGCGTCAACCAGTGGCTGACCTCCTACGAACGCACCACTACCGATTTCTTGAAACCCGCCGCTGCGGTTGCGAAGGCAGCAGCACCCGCCGGCAAAACCAAGAAGTTGAGTTACAACGAACAGAAAGAACTCGAACAGATCGAAGCGAAAATCCACACAGCGGAAGCCGTAGTAACAACCCACCACGCCAACGTAGAAGCCGCCGCGACCAAGGGCCATGCCGCCCTCACCGCCGCGTGCCAAGCCCTGGAAGTGGCGCAAAAAGTCGTGGAAAAACTGTATGCAAGGTGGGAAGAACTCGAAGCCAAACGCCACGGTTAACCACCACGAATAACACGAATTGAACGAATCAAGCAAAGTCAAAATTGTACCGACTTTGATGCCAATCGCTATCAACCTACAAGTCATTAGTTCATTGTAATTCTTATGATTTCATTCGTGCTATTTGTGTTATTCGTGGTGGTTAATCGCTTTTCTGCTCGCTCACCATGCGGGTGCCGACGCGGGACAAGAACCGCACTTTCTGGGCGGCTGTTAGTTCCTTCACGAACCGATGGCGTACCGCTTCGATCCAGCGGATTTTGCGGTCGTTGTAATCGGTGACCACGCGGACCAGCACCGGCCCCGCGTGGCGAAGTGCTGCACACACGGACGCATCCAGATTGTCCGCCGTGGTGATCTCCTGGTACGCCACGCCGAAGCCTTGCGCCAGGGCACGGTAGTCGAGCTTCGCCAAGTGGGTGGCCGTGGTGCGTTGGTAGGCGGGCTGTTGCAACATTTGCATGTAGTGGTACGCGCGATCGTCCAAAATGAAGCACTTCACCGGCAACGACTCCCGCGCCGCCGTGGACAGTTCTTGCATCGCCATCAAGAAGCAACCATCACCCGTCAGGGTCGCCACCGTGCGGGTCGGGCAGGCGCGTTGGGCGCCGATGCTGGCGCCGATCGACCAGCCCATTGCCTGATTATCAACGGGGTTGAAGTAGGTGCGCTGCTTCGTGGTCCGGAAGTATTCGGCAGCAAGATGTTCGCTGGCGGTCACATCGCTGAACAATAGCGTGTCTTCGGGAAGTTGTCGCCTGAGGGAGGCAATCAACGCGAGGGGGTCGAGGCCGCACTTGCCCGGTGGAATGTCGCACAACTTGCGATCTTGGTCCGCTTTCAACTGGCGAATCTGGCCCGTCAACACCGGGTCAGCCGGGCGGCGAATCCGGTCCGCACACGCGAGCGCCTTCGCCAGGAACAGCCCTGCATCGGCGTGAACGCACACGTCCGTTTGCAGCGTCTTACCCAGTACGTTGGCGTTCGCATCGACGTGAATCACGTGGTTGAGGCGGGGGTTGCCGTAGAAGCCGGTGCTCACTTCGCTGAACTTCACGCCGATGGCCAGCAGCGTCGTCACGCCACTGCGCAACGGGTGCAGCGGGTCATGTTTGAAGGCTTTTTCCGCCACTTCGGAGCCGTGCGGCCCGAAGCCCCAACCGACAGCCAACGGGTGCGCTTCGTTGATGACACCCTTGCCCGACACGCTCGTGGCGACCGGGGCTTGCAACAGTTCAGCCAGTGCCGTGAGCGAGTCGCCGAAGTTCATGCAGCCGAAGCCGGCGTAAATGCCGACCCGTTGGGCGGGGTCCGACAGCAACGCCATTGCTAACTCAAAGGCTTTGTCGTTGAACGGCAACGGCAGTTCGGCGGGCGGCGAACATTTGAAATCGGCCACTTCAATGAGCAGGTTGAACGGCACGACCACGGCCACCGGCCCCGGCTCGCCGCTCATCGCCAACCGGAACGCCTGCCGCACCGCGTAAGGGATTTGCCGCACGTCGGTGACCGGCAACACGCACTTCGTCACCGGCTTCAACAACCCCACGGTGTCGAGAGAATGGACCTGAAACGAGCGGTACTTGTCGCCGTTCGCAATGTCCCCCACGATGGCCACGATCGGCGAAGAATCCAGCAACGCTTCCCCAAGCCCGGTCAGCGCGTTCGTCACCCCAGGACCGGGGACGACGCACAGCACGCCGGGGCGCCCGGTGGCGCGTGCGTACCCGTCGGCCATGCACGCGGCAGCGAACTCGTGGGTCGCCAACAGGTACGGCACCTCACGGGCTTTTAGCTCGTCCCACAGTTCGTTTTCTTGCGCACCCGGAATGCCGTACACGCACCCGACGGCTTCTTGCTTCAACGACTCCGCGATAGCCTGTGCCCCGGTCAATCGGCCAACCACCCACCCCGGTTGCTGGACCAAGCGGTCAACCAGCCCGCGCGCACTCACGGTACGCGAACCGACTGCGCTGGCGGCAATTAGCCCCCCCGCAATCGTGGCACCTTCGAGCAACCCCCGGCGTGTGAACGGCCAATCCATTGCGCAACCTCACCACGAACGGGCGAACAATACACAAGATATATCGGCTTTGTGGAGTGTGAGACATCATCCGATTGCCGATGGGAATCGCGTCGTTGAAGAGATTACAAAAACTGCTGCATGATCGCGCGTAACATCGCTTCGGGATACAACACCCAGGCGAAATCACGCCGCACGAGCGCGGCGTTCGCAGCGGCTTCCTGCACCGCGCGCGTCAGCCACTGTTTCGTGTCCGTCAGCCGCTCTTCGACACGCGGCCGTAACTGGTCGCTGATCTCACGGAACTTCCGGTAGCGTTCGAGGCGATCGCGGGGTTCACTTGGCTCAACGGCTTCGAGCAGGTGGTGCCGGTTCACGAGCGATTGCACTTCGGCAAATTCGGTGTCTCGTTTAGCTAGATGGCGTTGCGGGTTCCAGTGCAAGTCCCGTTCGCGGCGGCGCAGTGCGAGGACATCGGTTACGGTCGTCGGGAACGTGGGCAGCGGCAAATGGACGGTCGCGGAGAGGACTTGAAACGCGGGTGGTTCGATGCCGTAAAAGTCGCGGATGATGGTGTCCGTCACCTCATCGTACTTGCCGCCGCCGATGCCGTGAATGAACAAGTCGCCGAGAAACAAGCGGGCGAACAGCGTCAGAGTCAACGCACGCGGACGAAGCTCGGGGATGTCGTGTCCAGTTAAGAAAAACTTCGTTCGCCCCGCGTCCGTCATTCGCCAGAACGGCGTTTCGCCCGGTTCCAAGTCCGGCGCCGGGTGGTTCTTGCTATGGATTTGGTTCGCACTGCGGTACTGATGAAGCGCGTCGTTGTAAATGGCAGTGAAGCGAGGCAAATCTTGACCGATCTGCTGCACGAATTGCTGAAACGCAACCGTCTTCGAGAGTTGACTGACCGGCAATTCCAGATTATGGCAACCCCACTCGCGCTCCTTGGCACGCCGCACCGCTGCGATGCGTTCGCCAATTGTCTGTGCGGGATGATCCAACACTTGCTGCCAAACTTCTGGCAACATTGGGGTGTAGCCCCAATTTCGCCAATGCGACGCGGCCCGTTCTGCGAAGCTCTCGAAGAGTGCATAATCTTCGACGCCACGCACTTCGTAGGGTTGCTCGACCCGGTTCGTATCGAATGGTATCGTTTCGAGATGTACGGAACGCGGGTCACGACTGTCCCACGTGGGGAACTTCAATGAGGTAGTTTTGAGGGTGTCGTTATCAACGACGAGATTCAGCGATTGGCCACCGATGTTTTGAGCGATGCCATGCAGGGCGAAGTTCTTCGCCCAGACGCCGGGGTGGGAAAGTTCCGGCTGATGGCCGGACAACAGCAATGGGACAGCCCCCGAAAGCCCACCGACGATCGTCGGTGGGCTTTCACTACCCTTCTCGGTGTACTGCCGCGCAAGTTCTAGCACTTCCTGCCGTGCTGCCAGTCTCAATTCACTAAACTTTGCCAACACCGTCCGGTTCGCTGCAACCAGTGCCGGCACATCACCCAGGGATGGTTCCGCAAGGACAGCCCCGTTCACCGTGGGGGCTTGGTAGCGTCGGGACGCTATCGGCATTACCGCGACTCCCGACACATCGCTTCGTCGCGGCCCGCCGTCGCAAACTCCGTTTCGGCTTGGCTGAGGATGCTTCGGTAATATGCCAATCGTTGCGTGGGGTCGTTCAACATGCCGCCGAAGGCGCGGCTAGGGTCCAGGTACAGCCGGGGCACGCCGACTTCTTTCACCCGTAACCCCAACCGCGACGCTTGCACCCAAAGTTGCAACGGCATTCCCCAGCCGGTTTCGGTGATGCGGAGTTTTGCTAATGCGTCCACGCGATACGCCTTGAAGCCACAAAACGCATCGGTGATGGTCAGCCCGTATTGCTCGTTGATTTCGTTCGTGATGGTCGCGTTGATGGAACGGCGGTCGTTCGGTGCGGGGGTGTCCTGGCGGAAGTCACGCAGGTACCGACTGCCCGAAACAATGTCCACGTCGTGCAGCGCTTCCAACAAAACCGGGATCCGCGACGGCTCGTGTTGGCCGTCGCAATCCATCGTCACCAGGGTTTCGTAGCCGTGTTGCACGGCAAACTGAAACGCCGTCGCAATCGCAGCACCATAGCCACGATTCGGAGTGTGCGTTTGCCGGAACAACCCCGGTTCGGTGTCGAGTATCGCCGAGGTTCCGTCGGTGGAACCGTCGTCCACCACGAGAATATCCTGGCTGAACCGTCGCACCGCGTGCAGCACTTCTTGCACGTGCTTGGCTTCGTTGTAGATCGGGATCGCCGTGAGCCAGCGTGTCGTATCCATGCCAGCCGCCTTTTGATGACGGGTGAAAATTCGATGAAACTGAACCATTGTAGGCGTCGTCCAGTGGAAACGACAAATGGTTCTGATAGTGACTGAGACAGCATACCGACGGGGATTCGCAAAGCTTACAAATTGCCCGAAAAGGCAACCCCACCCCCTAGCCCCCTCCCCGCAGACGGGGAGGGCGCCAGATTCTTCTCTCCCCCCGTCTGCGGGGGGATTAAGGGGGGTCGAACCGCCCCACCCCACCTCGGCCCTCCCCGCAGGCGGGGAGGGAGGAAGAGCGGTCTTACTCCCCTCTCCGCGTCGGGGAGGGGCCGGGGGTGGGGTTGCTTCCATCTACCATCAGCATCACGAAAAAACGCCGCCCTCATTCGAGGACGGCGTTCGAGGTTATCGCACTCGGCCCGAACTTACTCGGTCTTCTCTTGGCCGGGCATTTGAATGAGCGGACCTGCGGCGCCTGTACCGCCACGCAATCCGGTCTTCGATTCGTCCTTGTCGCTGCGGTCTTTGTCCTTGTCCTTTTCTTTGTCCTTCTTCGGCTTCGTGCTGCCTTCGGTCGTGGCAGTTGGGCCGGTGATGTCGTCGATCGGCATGTCCGGGATGTCGTCCGGCACCGTCGGGTCATCGACGTTGCGCTTGCTCAGGCCGATCTTGCGGTCCTTGGCATCGACACGCAGAACCTTGACTTCAATGTCATCGCCAACTTTGACGACTTCTTCCGGTGACTCGATCTTGTCGTCGGACAGTTCGCTGATGTGGAGCAAGCCTTCGAGGCCCTGTTCCAGTTCGACGAACACGCCGAAGTTCGTGAGTTTCGTGACCTTGCCGACCACCTTCTGGCCCGGCTTGTACCGGCCAGGGATGTCGCCTTCCCACGGGTCATTGGCCATTTGCTTCAGGCCCAGTGCGACCCGCTTGCGTTCTTGGTCAACGCTCAGCACGACGCACGTGACCTTCTGGCCCTTCTGCACGACTTCGCTCGGGTTGGACACCTTGCGGACCCAACTCATGTCCGACACGTGGAGGAGGCCGTCGATGCCCTCCTCGATTTCGATGAACGCCCCGTAGCTGGTCAAGTTGCGGACCACGCCGCTGATCTGGGTGCCGGTCGGGTACTTCTTGGCGACTTCGTCCCACGGGTTCGACTGGCATTGCTTCATGCCCAGCGAAATTTCTTTCTTGTCGTGGTTGATGTTCAGCACTTCCACTTCGACCTTGTCGCCGATGCTGACGACCTCGTTCGGGTGGCTGATGCGCTTCGTCCAGGACATTTCGGAAATGTGGACCAAGCCTTCGATGCCCGGTTCGAGTTTCACGAACGCACCGTAAGGCATGATGTTGACGACTTCGCCGTTGTGCCGCGTCTTGATCGGGTACTTGGCCTCGATGTTCTGCCACGGCGACGCGGTCTTGTGCTTCAAGGAGAGGGCAATCTTCTCCTTCTCACGGTCGATCCCGAGGATGTAAACCTCGAGTTCTTGGTTGATCTTAACCACGTCGTGCGGATTGGTGACGCGGTGCCAGCCCATGTCCGTGATGTGCAGCAGCCCGTCGATCCCGCCGAGGTCCACGAACGCGCCGAAGTCGGCGATGTTCTTGACGATGCCCTTGCGGACTTGGCCGACTTCGAGTTCGCCCAACAACTTCTTCTTCATCTCGTCGCGGACTAGCTCAATGAGCTTACGCCGACTGACGACGATGTTGCGCCGTTGCTCGTCGATCTTCAAAATCATGCACTGAATCGTTTGGCCGATGTACTCGCCGATGTCCGGTGGCCGTCGAATATCGACTTGGCTTGCTGGTAAGAAGACGTTGACGCCGATGTTGACCAACAGCCCGCCTTTGATCTTCTTCGTGCAAGCGCCGGTGACGACATCGCCTTCCTTGTGTTTCGCAAGGATCGACTCCCACTCTTTTTGACGCTTGGCTTTGCGGTAGCTGAGGTTGATGCCGCCGTGTTCGTCTTCAACGGTTTCGAGCAGGACTTCGATCGTGTCGCCGGCCTTCGGCAAGTCCACGAGATCGCCCGCCTCGTCCTTCCATTCCTCGATCTTGATCAGACCTTCGGACTTGTAGCCGATGTCGATGACCACGTCATCGCCGCGAATTTCCAACACGCGACCGGAGACGATCTTGTTGGATTCAAAAACCTGGGAGTCGGCGGGGAGCCAGTTCTCCATCCCTTCAATGCCACCGTAGTCTTCAAAAATCTTGGCAAAGTCATTGTCCGAATTTTCGTCGTCGAATTGCCGCAGCAGGTTACGATTGACCATAAAAAGTAAGAGGATCCTTGAGGCTCAGAGGTTCGGAACCGATTCCGATTCGGGAGCCACTATTCAAAAAGAGGAAACGTCGCCCCGAGCCGGTGCCACCGCACCCGCATGTTAAAAACGGAGTTAGACGAAAGTTGAGTTATCATATCGACGGCACACACCATGCGGTAGGGCAAAATGTGTGTGACGCCTACCGGAACTGGCAAAATTTTCTGGCACTCTGACGTCAACGGGTTTTCGGGCCTGAAAGGCACGTTCTGTTAGCCCAGAACGTGCCTTTCAGGCCCGAAAATCATAGGCATTCACCCGCAGAAAAATTTGACAGACTCGCGCCTCCTCCTGCTTTTCCGAGGCGCAGAGAATTCGATTGCACCCGTCACCTGTTCACTTCTTGGTGGCCGGTTTGTACTGGCGGGCGGTTTGAAGGACGCGGTCAAACTCGGGGGTGTTGCGGATCGGGTCTAGCTCCGTATCGTCGTCGATGTGGTCGAAGCCAAATCCGGCCCGCAAGGCGATCGTCAGGAGTGTGATGGCTTCCGATTTGTACTCGGGGTTCTGTGTCGAAAGTTGCGCGTAAATCCCGGCGACCTGATAGATCGTGATCGGGGCGAAGCTACGACTGAGTGCCTCTTTCGCATCACTCAGGGCGACATCCCAGTGCTTAAGTCGGGCGTGCAACATACCCCGTCCGGAGCGGGCGTGGACGTTCCCCGCGTCGATTGCTAACACCCGATCCAAGGATTGAATACACTCCGCCGTTTGCCCGAGTTCATCCTGGACGTTGGCCGCATACATCAAGCCTGCGACCGATCGGGGGTTGAGTTTCAACGCTTGCTGGAAGTCCGCCAACGCTGCCTTCTTGTCGGCCAGCATTTTATCAATCCCGCGCAGGATCCAACCGTCAACAGTGGTCGGTTCCTCTCGCCCAACGACTACTTTGTCTTCGTTGGCACCGACGGCGTTGCCCGTTAAAACTCGGAGTTTGGCCCGCAGTGGGAGCACACGCTTTAATGTTGCGCCCAGCCCGATTGCGGTGTCGAGATCTTTCAGTGCGAGGTCGTAGTCTTTCGTTTTTTGGTACGCAATCGCACGGGCGATGTGGGACTCCGCGAAGTCGGGGTGCAATTCGATCGCCCGAGAAAAGTCTTCGGCGGCAGCGTCAAACGCGCCGAGGTGCGCTTGGGCGGCGCCACGGTTGTGGTACGTCCAAGGGAAGTCAGGCCAGAGCGCGACCGCAGCGGTGTAGGCCCCGCGCGCTTCGGCCCAGCGACCTAGTTCGTCCAGACAGACGCCTTCCCCAAAGTACGCCCAGAACAATTTCGGGTCGATCGCCTGTGCTTTTCGGTACAACGGCACGGCTTCCGCGTGCCGTCCGCCGGTCTGGGCATCAATCCCCGCCAAATAGTAGTCCCGTGACGAACGGAGCGGGGTGCTTTTCGCTTGGCGTTCGGCTTCCGTCGCTTCTGTCAACCGTCCCGCAATTTTTTGCAACGTCTGTCGTTGGGTGTAAATAATCCGGGGTGGGTCGGTGCCGGCGATTTGCTCGGCCAGCTTGTTCAGTCGAAGTGCTTCCGTGAGGACGGCCGGCTCGATTTTATCGAGTTTGCTGCATTGCAAGATTTGACCACGGGCCAACATCACGCAGGTCTCGGCAATCTCATGTCGGAGTTTCTTCTGGAGTTCAACAGGTAGGGATGTGTAAGCGGTTTGATTCTCCCAATCCGCATCCTCCTTGACCCCGTAGAACGCCAACCCCGCCTCGGCTTTCTCGACCCCTTCCGCCATCAACTTTTGATCTTCCCGGTTGGAATACAGCAAGTAATGCGCGGTTTTGACCGTCTCGCTGAATTGTCGATAGGTGTTCTCCGCCTCCAACCGATGCAGGCGATCGTACCGAGCGGCGAGACCGAGCGAAGCGGCGATCAACAACGTCACGGCCACACACGTGACGGTCACGTGAGAGGTTAACCGGGGGTGACGCCGTGCCCATTTCTTGGCCTGTTCGCGGATCGACTTCTCGGGTGCAATCGCCAACGGTCGGTCCGCTAAATGCCGATCGAGATCGTCGCGTAAATCGGTTGCGGACTGGTAGCGTTTCGCCGGATCACCGGCCAGACAAGTCTGGACGATAGATTCCAATCCGGGCGTCACGTCCCGGTTGTGAACCCGAACCGACGGCGGGCCGGCGCGGCGTTCTTCGATCATCCGCCCCGTTTCTTCCGCCGGCGTACCCGTCGGCGCACGGAACGGGTGAACGCCGGTGAGTAGCTCGTACAGCACGATGCCCATCGAATAGATGTCGCTGCGGGCGTCGGCGTGCGGACGACCCGTGCGGATTTCTTCGAGTTGTTCCGGCGCCATGTACGGGATCGTCCCGCCGACCACGATTGTTGTGACCGTCGCCCGCAGGCGAATCTCTTCGGCCACGCCGAAGTCCAACAGCATCGGCTGGCCGTCGTCGGTAATCAACACGTTCGCCGGCTTGATGTCGCGGTGAAGAATGCCCCGATCGTGGGCATGGCCCAGCCCGTCCGCCAGGCGTGCGATCAACCAACACGACGCCTGAATGTAACTCCACTGGGAGAGCATTTTGAGAATCGCGTCCGTGGCCCCCTCTGTAGTAGTGGCAGTCAGGGGTTTCGGTTCATCCCGTGTGATGACTTGGGATTTCGACAGGGTCTGGTCGCTGATGTTCTTGAGCGTGTCGATCAACTCTCGACCTGTTGACGGCAGGGAGTTCGACGTTCGATACCGCCGCAACAACGTGGCCAGGGTGGTCGAACCGAAGTACGGCATACAAACCGCTTGGTGCGACCCCGACCGATGGACCGAGTAAACCGGGACGATGTTGGTGTGCTGAAGCTGGGCGAGTGCCCGCGACTCCGCGACTAAATTCGCGGAGACTTTCAAGGCCACCGGACGGGCCGCTAGCTCGGTCTGGCTGGCCAGGAAGACGCGGCCGAACGTTCCCCGCCCCAGTTCCTTGAGCAGCCGAAACCCGAACGCGATGTCACCCGGTTCTGGTAGGGCGTCCAGGGCGTCTCGAAGTTGCTTGCCCTCGACCGGGACGACGTTGATGTTGCTTGTCGCGGCATCCGGTCCGAGTTCGTCGTCCGAGACACTCTGATGTAAGGCACCCGACCGCCGCGTTGCCTCTCCGCATTCATCAAACGCGGTATCGCGGGATCGGTTCGTCAAGGGTAAGACGCGCACGGGGTTCGTGAGGTCTTCGGTCAATCCCGTCAGCGGGTCAAGAACGGAGATGGCAGGGCATGTGGCCATAGCAGAAACACCTCGGAGGGCAAACCGGGCATAGCATCGCCGTTGCCGGCTGCCAATCTGTGCGGATTGGAAAAAATGTAGGACACGATTTCGGGAAAAGAGAAGTGCGAATTCCGGGATTTGCCGGTGTTCATTAACTTGTCAGAAAACACGACAGCGACCGTCGATCGGATTCCGGTCCGGGCGAAACAGCGGGTCCAATTCAGCACCGGCAAGAGGGTTTTTCCGGTCCAACGAGAGTTTGCACAATTTACGAAAGTGATCCGCATTGCGGGGAAAAGTCGTGCTAGAGAAATTGTGAGGGCAATACGGATTATCCGGGTCGAACGTGTATCGAGATTCGCCCTCGCCCCTGCTCACACACGATCGAATCGGAATCTACAAACTCTAAGGTGTCATCGTGGCTAGCTCTAGTTTTTTTGCAACGACATTATCGTTCACCGTTCTCGAAGACCGAACTCACCCCGCGTTATTGACCGGCATCCTGACCAATATCGGAATTACGGTTCCGCCGCCGCCGCCGCCGCCGGGTGGTGGGATTGTAGTGATCCTTCCCCCAGGCGGTGGAACTTTGGGAATTGTGGGAACAAACACCAACTTTGCTTGATTCGGTCCAACAACCGAACAGCGAAAAGGTCACGAATCGCCTACTGCACGCGGATGGAACTTCGCGTGCATGGCTTTGAGGCGGGCGCTATCGACGTGGGTGTAGTGCTGCGTCGTGTTGATACTGGCGTGGCCCAGAAGTTCCTGGACAGTGCGTAAATCGGCACCCCCGGCCAAGACGTGTGTGGCGAAACTGTGGCGAAGCGTGTGCGGCGAGACGGTATGGGAGAGACCGGCACGGGCACAATACTTTTTCACGATGCTCCACAACTGAATCCGACACAACTGCTTTCCGGACCGGCTAACGAACAGGTGTTCGGGACCACTTTGTTGTGGTGACTTCGCAAACTGCGGGCGCCCTTCGCCGAGATACGCCTTCAACGATCTCACTGCCGGTTGCCCCAGTGGCACGACCCGTTGTTTGCTCCCCTTGCCGAAACACTTCAAGAACGCCGCATCCAAATACACGTCCGCAACTTTCAACCCGACAACCTCGGATGCACGGCAACCTGTGGCATACAGCGTTTCGAGTAACGCACGATCGCGCAGAAAGAACCGATCCCCCGCTCGTGGTTCCGCGAGCAGAGCGTCCACTTTGTCCGGCGACAACACCCCCGGAATGCGCTCCCACAACTTCGGCGAAGCGAGCAAGTCCGTCGCGGTTGGGTCCGCGCGTTCTTCCAATCGCAAGAAGCGGTAGAACATGCGCAACGACGCGATGTGCCGTGCCGTGCTCGGCGCCGCAAGTTCCTGCTCGTTCAAGTATGCAATGTAGCGGGACATGTCGCGCAACGTCGGCGCATAGATATTGGGTAACTGCACCAACCCCACCCACTCCGCATACCGCTCCAAGTCCCGCGTGTACGCCAGCAACGTGTTCTCCGCCAACCCCCGCTCCGCCCGCATGTAGTCCCGAAACGCATGAATGTCCGCGACCAGTTCATTCAAACTCATGGCTGTTCCCTCAGCACGAATTTCCGCACGATGGGTCGCAACTTGGTGACCGAACGCCCCCGATGGCTGAGAGCGTGTTTCACAGTGGAAGAGAGTTCGCCGAAGCTGGCGTGGTATTCCGGGATGACGAACAACGGGTCATATCCAAAGCCACCTTCACCACGGGCATGGGTTGCAATCACGCCCCAACACCGGCCCTCGACCACCGCCACAACTTGCCCCGTTGGGTCACTCAACGCACACGTGCTGACGTAATACGCCGCCCGGCTGTCCCCGGTTTTACCTGCCAGTTCACGCAACAGTTTGGCGTTATTTGCCGCATCGTCACCATGCTGGCCTGCCCATCGCGCAGAGTAAACGCCGGGTTGCCCACCGAGCGCCGGCACTACAAGGCCGCTATCTTCACCGACCACCCATTCACCGACCGCGACCGCAACTTGCGTGGCCTTCAGGCGAGCATTCTCTTCAAACGTCGTCCCGGTTTCGTCCACATCGGGCGCGTTGGGATAGGGTGAAAGGTCGGTCACGTCGATCGGCAAATCGCGGAGGAGTTCGACCAGTTCTTTCAGCTTCTTCGTGTTGTGGCTACCGAGTACCAACCGTGGCATGGCGTTCATTCACCTGATGAAAAACGGATTGTGACGAGTCTTCAACTCCACCTCACCCCTAACCCCTCTCCAACGTGGAGAGGGGAGACAGAACGCCGTTCTTCCTCCCTCCCCGTCTGCGGGGAGGGTAAGGGTGGGGTCGAACCAGCCACACGAGGCCAGAACGTCACCGCAACGGGAGGCGACCATCAACCCCCCTCAGTCCCCCCGCAAGCGGAGGGAAGGAAGAAGGAAGCCCCCGTCTGCGGGGAGGGGCTGCTCGCCAGAAATTCACGCCGCCGGTTCGATGCTCGCTCGCAATCCGTAGCCCGCGAACTGCTCCTGATACAGTTCGGCACGCTCCAGGTGGGTGATGAGGATCAACGCCCGATCGTTGTGATACGATTGCCACATCCGAGCCATCGCTTCCGCCTCCGCAAAGTGCGTCAGTCGCCGCAGCACGTCCACGACAAAGAGCAAGCCCTTGTCGGCGGTGCGGTGCAGGACGACTTGGTAACGCGGTAGCATAGGGGGTTGAAAATCTTGAGGCGGCTCACCGGGTTGGGGTGAATCGCAATCCCGTCGAAAGGGCGGACGAATCGACATGGCGACCCTCAGTGTAAAGGGGTGCCGACCGAATTGTCGGAGCTTGCCGGCGCTCGTGAGAGGTCCGCAAGTTGCCTAACTCTACTCACATTGTAGCGCGAGGTCAAAGGGATAACACACAAGCGGCATCAGGAATTGTCACAATCGCGCCCGCAAACCGGCTGTAGCGATGGTAGGGATTTCAACCGTGAAAGCGGCGCGGCCAATGCTCGCGTTCATGCATCTCGCCTCGTGTCAAGTGCTGTGAACCGAAATGTAAGGGGCGATCTCTGAGTCGGTCTTGGATTGCCTGCCAAGCCTCACGCGCGAGTGATCTTCGATCGGCAATGACCTCAATCGTCAAATGGACCCGCACTCGATCCGGGAGGGGGAGAGCTTGATCCGGCTGAAGAACTCCGTTGACCAGCGTTGCGTCCACTTCGGAAATCATCATTCGCTCCTTTTCAGCCTCAATCAATTTCCTAATCAGCCATCCGGGTTATCGAGCAGGTGTTGCAGACGTGGCCCGAGTTCGGGGTGCAATCGTGGCACCCAGGTTGCGTCTACCAAGCCGACATCAATGAAGTCCATAATGTGGACTTGGTCCTTGAGGCGAAACGACGTGAGCTTCATGCGAACCAATGCTTCCAAATTCAGCACGCGGGCATTGGCGGTGACTTTGGACTCGCTGACATCGGGCGCGGGCGCGTGGTATTCGGCGCGTACTTTCTCGTTGGCAAAGATGACATGCACGGCGTCGCGGGCCTTGGCGCCGGGGCCATCAAGGAACATGTCGATGCTCATCGCATGACGGTAGATAAAGCCGACTGCGGTGAGGGCCACTTTGGCGGCGTCAAGGTCGCCTCGGCGTAGCAGAATGTCCACGTCCTGCGTGTTGCGGACTGCGGCTTCGTCCACCTCGCTCACCCAGGCCGCAACGGCGTTTCCGCCAATGACAGCGTAGGGAACGCTGGCCGCGTCCAATGCTTGGGCGGTGCGGCGAAGTCGGTCGCGTACTTTTTCCACGGCGGTCACCATTCGTTCCCAGGCCAACGGGCTAATTTCATGCGTGTTCGGCGTCACAGGCGGCTCCGGGAGCGGGCGTCTTCGTAGGTGGCTTCAAAGTTGACATCAATTCGGCCCAAGCCACCTAGCGCTAGTGGCAGGACCGGCAGCGTGTCTCCCACCGCCAACGGACGGTGGCGAATCTCCTGCGTGTCCACGTCGTTCACCCGTGTCGGACGAAACGACGCAGCTAACAATGGCGACAGTTCGGGCAACGGTTGCTTCGGGTACAGGAAGGCCATCAGGTCGCGGAACGGTTCGGAACGCCGACTGGTGACGATGTCAATCACGATCACGCCGATCGCCGCCTGAATTAGTGCCGCACATTTCGCGGTGAACGCTCGCCGGGTTTCGTCGCGGTCTTTGTTGCCAGGGGAGACGAGTTCGATGGCCGCCACAAGCGTCGGCCCGCCGGACGTTTCGTAGACATGAACCCCAAACACAGGCGGAAACACCGCCGGGAGATTCAGGTCCGCCGGGGCGAGTGTGGTAATGTCTGCCTCAATGCGCGATTTATTGCGAACCTGCACTTCCGCGAAGAAGTCTTCTGGCAACACAAAATTCAAAGCGTCAGAGATCGACGATGCCCACATTGCGTGAAACGATTTCCAGTGGCGTCGCCCGTCGAGCGGCGGATGAAAATGGTCGAGTAGCGGCATGGTAGAACCTAACTGTTGAGCGTCATTTGTGCCCGTTGATTTCGTTCTGATTCAAATGCCGATTTCGTTTTGTGCCCTGAAGGGGCACCGGGATGTAGCCACGGGTGGAGCGCTTCGCACAACCCGTGGACAGTGACATCCCATTGTCACTCGCCCTGGAGGGGCGAAGGAAACTCCTCTGCCCCTCCAGGGCAGTCATGTAGAGGAGTTTCTGGTTCCACGGGTTCCGCGAAGCGCTCCACCCGTGGCTACATCCCATGACCGCGATGCGGTCAACAAGCCAATCTCCGATTCGCCATCATTCTCCAGAATAGCAGTTCAGGTGTTCATGATCGTGTCTGTTGAAAAACCGGACCGGTCTGTCGGTCGGCGTGTAAGCCGGGTTTTGTTCCCGTGACGAGTTGCCGCGTCGCGGGCGTCGGTCATTTATCTAGCCCGCCGGTTACCCGGCGGATCGAGCAGCCTACCCGAGGGTTGATGCGGACCGAGCCGATCCTCTCCCTCTGCTTGGCCTTGCTTCCAGTGGGGTTTGCCGAGCCGACGGGTCACCCCGCCGCTGGTGCGCTCTTACATTAAGGGCTTACGCCCCGCACCGTTTCACCCTTACCTCGTGGAGTGGATAGTGGTCAGTGGATAGTGGATAGCAAGAAAAGCCTTCTTCGGTTTTACTAACCACTATCCACTGACCACTATCCACTTCACGAGGCGGTTTACTTTCTGTTGCACTTTCCCGCCCGTTGCCGAACCGTGCCGGAACACGGTTCGTTTCCGGGGGTGGGGGTTACCCACCACTGCGCTCTTTGAAGCCCGGACTTTCCTCTTCTTGAGTAGTGGATAGTGGTTAGTAAAATCGAAGAAAGTTTTTCTTCCTAACCACTATCCACTAACCACTATCCACTACTCAAGCAGCGACCGTCCCGCCGACCGACAGACCGAACCCCCATCGTACCCCGACGACCCGTGACCGGGAAGCGGAACGCGACGGTTCTGAAGCGTAGACACCGACTTCCGCGCTCAGGTTCTGGACGTTGAAGGGGAATTGCTGCAAGATAACGCCCAATGGCAACACTGACACTGTCCTGGATGCTTCACCCGCCCGCCGAGTTTGTCGGCGGCGCGGTCACAGTTGGAAACTTTGACGGCGTCCACGTTGGGCACCGGGAACTCGTGTCGGTTGCGAACCGCTGGGCGGCGCGAGTGGGCGGGAAGACGGTTGCGGTCACGTTCGACCCACCCCCGGTTGCACTGCTAAACCCCGCCGCGATGAAGTTACCGTTGTCTACATTGACCGATCGAATCGAGTGGTTGACGAACGCGGGTGCGGATCATGTGCTGGTGTTGAAGACCGATGCGGGGCTGCTCAGCCTTTCGCCGGAAGCGTTTTTTGAAGACGTGCTGGTGGGGCTGTTAGAATCGTGTGCCATCATCGAAGGCTACAACTTCCGCTTCGGTCGCGCGCGAAGTGGTGACACGAACACGTTGCACACGCTTTGCACCCGAGCCAACATCGCCTTCGAGGAAGTCCCGCCCAAAATCGTTGCGGGTGAAACGGTTTCAAGTAGCCGCGTGCGATCAGCGCTGGTTGCCGGAGATGTCGCCCTGGCGTCGGACCTGTTGGGCCGACCGTACTCGATTCGCGGTACTGTCATCACAGGTGCGAAACGCGGTCGCACCATCGGCTTCCCTACTGCCAACTTGGCGAACATCGAAACCTTGCTCCCCAAAGATGGCGTGTATGCGGTGCGAGTTTTGTTAAATGGGAAGCAGTACCACGCCGCCACGAACATCGGCCCGAACCCGACCTTCGCGGAGAGTGCGCAAAAAGTCGAGGTCCACGTCATCGGGTTCACCGGCGATTTGTACGGCACGACGATGACCGTGGACTTCCTAGCACGATTACGAGACACCCGACCATTTGCCAACGTCGGAGAACTGGTCGAGCAGTTGAAACAAGATGTGGCCCGCGCGAAGAGTATGTTAAGTAATTAAGACCCCCGAAAGCCCACGAACGATCGTTCGTGGGCTTTGGATAAACAGATTATGACCACCCTCAAAGACCGCGTTTCGGACGCACTCAAAACCCACATTGCCCCCGCGCTGGAACTCGACGGCAGCGGCATCGAAGTGGTCGAAGTCGCCGACGGCATTGCCTCGGTGCGGTTGAGTGGGGTCTGCTCCGGGTGCCCGGCCACGATCATGACAATCATCACGCAACTCGAACAGGAACTGAAGCGCCACGTGCCCGAAATCGAATTCCTGGAAGCCGTGCCCTAACCCCAAAGGTGTCCCATGCAGCTTGGGTTTGTCTCCGCGATCTTGGGTGAATTATCGCTCGAAGAAGTGTTGCACTTCGCCGCCGAGGAGGGGTTCGCGTGCGTCGAAGTGATGTGCTGGCCGCCGGGCAAAGCGGACCGCCGCTACGCCGGGGTGACCCACCTGGACGTGTCGAACTTCACTAAGGCGAACGCGGCTCGTGTGAACGATTTGCTGCGGATTCATGGCGTCGAAATCTCCGGGTTGGGTTATTACCCCAACCCACTCGACCCGGATCCGACGCACCGCAATCTCGTGGTCGAGCATCTCAAAAAAATCATTCACGCGGCGCCGATGATCGGCGTGGGCATCGTCAACACCTTCATCGGCCGCGATCCGAAATTGACCGTCGATGCGAACCTGGAACTGGTCCGCGAAGTCTGGACGCCGATCATGCGCGAAGCGGAACGCGCCAACGTCCGCATCGGGATTGAGCATTGCCCGATGCTGTTTAGCGACGACGAATGGCCGGGCGGTAAGAACGTCGCCATCTGTCCGGACGTCTGGCGGAAGCTGTTCACGATGTTCCCCGGCGGTCGGCTCGGGTTGAACTTCGACCCCTCGCATTTGGTGTGGCAATTCATCGACACGGCTCGCGCGCTCCGAGAATTCGGCCCGAACCTGATCCACGTCCACGCCAAGGACGAACGCATCGACCACGACCGCTTGCACGAAGTCGGCATCATGGGCCTGGGCTGGCACAAGCCGAAACTGCCGGGGTTGGGCGACGTGAAGTGGGGCGAGTTCTTCGCCGCCCTGACCGACACCGGCTACGACGGCCCGGTCTGCATCGAAGTCGAAGACCGCGCCTACGAACGCAACCTCGACGACCGCAAACGCGCACTCCGACAAAGCCGCAAGTTCCTCGAACAATACTTCGGGTGAACAGGATTTCACCACGAATCACACGAATCGAACGAATCAGACAAATCAGGATTGATGAGTCAAACGTTTTAGACTGTTCTCGTTCCTGATCTGATTCGTTCGATTCGTGTGATTCGTGGTGGTTAACTCGTCTTCCACGTCGCCGCGTCTTCGCCGTCGAGTCGTAGCGTCAGGCACTTTGCGCTACCGCCCGCTTTCAGGAACTCGTCGAGTTCGACTGAGATCGAGCGGTAGCCGTGTTTTGCCAACTCGTTCGCCAACTCCAGGCACTGGCTGTTGTGGATGATCGTTTTGCCCACGACGACGGCGTTACAGCCGAAGCGGTGGGCTTCAGGTTCCACGACCGGGATCAGCTTGGCCACGTGCGTGTGCAGAACCCGCTTGCCGTAGGTGTCGAACGCATCCGGGAAGTAGAGCGCTTCGCCGGGCGCGATCGGGCAGAAACAAGTATCGAGATGATAGAATCGCGGGTTGACCAGTTCCAACGGCAGGCAGCGCACGCCGAACTTGGCCGCGACCCACTGGTGGGCGGACGCATCCGAGCGGGTGCGGTAGCCAGCGAACAGTGTCTCGCCACAAAACAGCGCATCCCCGGCACCTTCGTGAAAGGTGTTTTCCGGAAGATGCTCCACGGTGAAACCGTGTGCAGTGAACCACGCATCGAAGAAGGGGGATTCTTTCGCCCGCACGTCGTGCTTGAACCGCGAACTCAGGAACGTGTTGTGGAACACCAACCCCGCGTTGGCGGTGAACACCAAGTCCGGCAACCCCGGTTGCGGCGTCATGACTTCGACCTGCACACCGAGTGACACCAGGGTGTCACGCAACACCAACCACTGCTTGTGCGCCAGCGCCCGCACCGCCCCCAGCGACCGATTCATCCACGGGTTGATCTCGTACTCGATGCTGTAGTGGTCCGGCGGGCACATCAAAATACGCGGAACGGCGGTCATGGTAAAATCCGAGAGAGTGGCCGCAACGAACATCTGCCTTCATTCTATCCAGGCAGAATCGTGAACTGCGAGTGCGAGATTTTGCAGGGTGATTCGATGCGTGTGATCCAACTTGACCCGGACCGAGACAGTGCCACGGACCTCGTGCGCAAGCTGCAATACCGCCCGGACGGGCAGATGCTTGCGGCAGTTGTGGGGGAACGGGACAACGTGCGGGAACTGTGCCGGTATGACTTGACCCAGGACAAACCGCTCGCGGAAATCAGCAGTGCCGTTGAAGACGTGGAGTCGTTTGAAGCGTTGGAAAATGGCCCAGACCCCGTGATCTGTCGTGACCTCGAATTGGCTGCCGAAGTGTTGATGGACGACACCGGCTATCTTGGCATCCGCCTGATTGACACGTGGTCCCGAGCAAAAGACGAAGTCTGGATTCGGAGACGAGACGAGTTTTCACAGTTCACGTCTCTCGGTTTTTCCTCGGATGCAAGCATCCTCTATGCAGGGAATCATGCCTACCAGGGCGTTCCGACTGTGTCGTGTTGGCATGTCGATAGACTTTTTGATGGCAACCTCACCTCGGATTCGGAGATCGAACTGATTTGGTTTAACCAGCAATACAGTTCCACCACTCTCGCCACCGACCCGGACGATAACTGGTTGGCAGTGGGTACGGATCTGCGGCACCTGCTCCTTGTCGATGTTGCCCGGCAGAAGCCGACCCGTAATTTGCAACACCCGCGCAGCAATGGCAATTCGGTTCAGCAACTTCGGTTCTCCCCCGATGGTAGTAGCCTGCTCTCGCTGATCGGTGGCAATGTCGCGTTGTGGGATGTGCGCTCCGCGAACCTGTTGCGGTGGCATGAACCCGGCACCATCACGGACGTGGCGTTCAGTGCTGATGGGAAGCGGATCGGTATGGTTTTGCGGGATGGTGATGTCGTGATTCACCTGACGGACACGTTCGCGGAAGTCGCCCGCTATAACTGGAACGTGGGGCCGTTGCACGGGATCGCGTTCGCGCCGGACGGCTTGACGGCAGCGGTGGGCGCGACGCGCGGGCAAGTCGTGATTTGGGATCTCGATCCGTAGGGTGATGCGATGCAGACCTGGCAAGCCCATCACGGTGCGGAACGTGAAGTTACTCCAACCCCAACAACTCATCATCGGTCGGCGGCTTCGGTTTGGCGGGTTTGGCGGGCAACGGCGCGGGCAGTTTAGACTTGGTCGGTTTCGGTTGGTGCGGCATTTTGCCGTCGGGCGTGGGCACCGGGATCGGTTGCTTGCAAATCAGGCACGGCACGATTTTGCCACGATCGTCGTCTTCGACGAGCATGTATTTCCGACACGCCGAAGCCGGGCACCGTACTGCAATCACCATCCCGCACCCCGTTTTCGGAAGTATGAGAGTGGAGTGTGTGAGAGTGTAGAAGGTATCAGTCCACACGCTCCACTCTCGACGCTCCACTCTCGACGCTCTACTCTCGACGCTCTCACTTTTTCTTCTCGAACGCATCGACGTACTTCTTTGGGTTGTCGTTGAACTCGTCGCGGCAGCCGGAGCAGCACACGTAGTAGGTCTTGCCCAGGTAACTGACCGCGATGGTCCCCAGCCCGCCGGTAATGAGGCACTCGTTCTTCTTCCCACCGCCGCCTGCGAACGACTCGCCTTCTTTGGTCGCCGCGATTTGGAACTGTTCGGAGAACAGCCCTTTGCCCTTCGCTTGCAACTCCGACTTGAACATCATCCGGGCGCCGTCGGCCAGGGTGAATAGCGTCAGTTTTTGCACGTCGCCGCTGTCCTTGTCCTTGCTCGTCAGCACGAGGTTGCCCTTGACGATGGTGCCGTCGAAGACCTGCTCTTTCTTGTTCACGTCGGTGACGGTCAGGCGGTAAAGCTTCTTGTCCAGGATGTATTTCAGGTCGCCGGTGGTGAAGTTCTTGCCGTCCTTGAATTCGACCGTGATCCACGATTCGCCGCCCTTAAACTTCCACCCGAAGCTAATGGCTTCCTTCCAGAGTTGCTCGCGCGTGCCGACCTTGGCCTTGCCGTTGCCCTTCCATTCGCCGACCATTTCGCCCACTTGTTGCAGGGCCTTTTTGACGACGTCTTCCTCTTTCTTGTCCGCCGCCATCGTCGTGGTGACCATCACCAACCCCACAAACAAGCCACCCGTCAGCAACCGAGCAAGCATGAGCATCTCCCAAGTGGAATCCGGATACGTTTAGGACGGCCACGAAATTAGTTTGGTTCCCAAGGTTAATGTCGGCCGGATTTTTCACCACGAATCACACGAATTAGACGAATCAGGCAAATACTGTTACCAACCAATTGAGGGCGGGAAAACCAATCCACAAGGTAAACACTGTTCTTGTTGATCCTGATTTCATTCGTCTGATTCGTGAAATTCGTGGTGAATGATCTGAGTTGCATCCGTTCGCTATCGTCGCCGGAAGACGATCAATGTCACGACGGCGACACCCATGCCGACGGCCATTGTCAGGTGGCCGGGTGTGAGCGGGTTGATCGTCGGGATTGGTAAGCTGAGTTTGTGACCCGTTAGCGCGATCAGCGCACCAAGAGTCATGATGAGTATGGCCATGCCGTTGCCGGCGAACGTGGACATAATCAGGATAACCCCTGCCACGATCGGGTTAAACGAGTCGAACAGGTTCGTGATAATGGGCGGCAAGAACGAAACCTGTAGCGGGCGGGCGCCGAGGTTGGCTTGGCTTGCGGCTTCGAGGAGTGCCCCGGCTTGCTTGGTGTTTTCGACGGCACCAACCGTGTTGCCGACTGCTTCGACGATGGCCGTGGCGCCGGGGTTTTGCTTCACCCACATTAAGCCGCCCACGATGCACAACGCACCGAGAACTAACCGCAAGCGCGGGTCGAAGACGGTGCGGAAGAATTTCGACACCAACACCATCGGCGCGGCTTTGCGGGGGCGTTTCAGTTCTTCCATCTTGGCCAATTCGTACCGCTTCATCATGGTGCGGACGTTGATTTTCTTCGACTGGTCGTGGTTCGCGGCGCGAATCTCGACGGCGTGTTCGACGATGGCATCGGCGGCATCGGCGGCCTTGGCTTTGGCTTCGGCGACGCTGACACCTTCCGCTTCAAAGCGTTTCTGTTCGAGCTTCAACAGGTGCTTCTTCGCCTTCGCTTGTTTGCGGGCTTCGATGCTACTTTCGATCCGGTTGATGATGCCGTCACGCCACGCGGCCTGCTTCGGTTTCGTCTCGCCCTTTTCCAGCATCGCGGCCCGAACCGGCAACTTCGCCGCGTACCCGAAGATGGTTTCGTACACCGCTTCCCAGTGGTCGCCCGATGCCGTGACAACGAACTGTCGCACGGCATCTTCGTCCACGCCGGCCAGCCGCATTCGCTTCAGGATGTTGTCGCAATCCGCCTTGTTCGCCAGCCGTTTCTGGTACGCCGGTCGGGCAATGCCGAACGCAAACCCGGCGCCCAACAGCGTGCCCAACACGATGCCTACCAAACCCGCGACGACGTACCCGGAGAAGTACAACCCGACGGCGAACAACACCCCGGCCAGCCCGATCGTCAACCAATCGACGATCCGGGCGCCGAACACCCACTCGCGGATTTTGCGGAAGAGGTAGGAATCCGTGAGCAGCCCGGATGCGATCAACCCCGCCACCACCACCGTGACCGACGCGAGTAACAGCCCCACCCCAATTGCTGGCTTTACGAACAACACCCCGAGGCCCAGCACAGCACCCGCAAGCGGTACGATGACCGCGAGCGTGCCGCCGAGTTTCGCCATTGGGTTGTTGACGATTTGCTTCGTGAGTCCCTCGAACACGGTGATCTGTTCGTCCGTCGGGCGCGGCTGCCCGGCCTTCGATTGATCCTGCCAGTTTCGCAGCACCCCGATGAACTCTTCCATCGACTGAAACCGCTGTTCCGGGTCTTTTACCAAGGTCCGGTCCACGATCGCGGCCAAGTCTTTGGGGGTACTCTTCGCCACACTCAGAAGTGGGGGTGGCGGGTCGTTGAGGTGCTTGTGAATCACGTCCATCGCGGTCTTGCCCAGGAACGGCGCGTGACCGGACAGCATGGCGTACAGCGTGCAACCGAGTGAATAAATGTCCGCCCGATGATCGACGCCCGCCGCATCCCGGCATTGCTCCGGTGACATGTACGACGGCGACCCCATCGCACTGCCGACGTTCGTGACGCCGACCGACACCGATTGTAACTTCGACCCGCCGACGTGCGTTTTCGCACCGGGCGAACCGTCCGGCAACGCATCATCAGAAGCCATCATGCCACGGGTTTTGACGAGGCCCAGATCGGCGACTTTCACGATGCCTTCGACGTTGAGCATCAAGTTGTCCGGCTTGATGTCCCGATGAACCATGCCACGATCGTGGGCAAATTTCAGCCCGCGTGCCGCCTGCAAGATATACCCGACGGCGACGTTCGGTTCGATCGTCCCGTTGCGTTTGAGGACATCCCCGAGCGACTTGCCTTCGACGAACTCCATGCTGAAGAAGTTGATACCCGCGTCCGCACCGATGTCATAAATCTGCACGACGTTGTGGTGGTTGAGTTGCGCTGCGGCGTAGGCTTCGCGGGTGAAGCGGGCCAGGAAAATCGGGTCGCGCGCCCAGTTCGCGTGCATCACTTTCACAGCCACGGACCGATCGAGGGACGTTTGCCGCGCCAGGTACACCGCCCCCATTCCACCAGCACCGAGTTGCTTCATCAACTCGTAACCACCCAAGTGGTCGGGCATCTCTTGCGCTTCAATCTTGCCTTTCTTCGTGGGCTTCTTGGCTTCCGGCGCCGCACCGATGTCGGTCGTCGCGTCAATGTTCGACCTTGCGGAGGCGTCCGAAATCGCGGCGGTCCGATCGTTATTTGTCGCCCGGTTCTTCGGGATGTACGCCCCGGTCGCTTCGGTCGCTTCGTCTTGCCCGTGGTACGCGCCGGTCACTTCGACCGTCCGTTCCGGTTCGTGGCGCGGCGGGTGATAGGCGCCGGTGACTTCTTGTGTTTGCCCCTGCCCGAGGTTCTCCGTGAAATCTCCGGTGGCTTCCTGATGTTGCGTCACTTCCGGTTTGGGCTTCGCGGGTAACACTTTGACTTGAACAGTCATCTCCGGGTCTTCCGGCACGACCATCTGAAAAGTCGCCCCGCACTTCGGGCACTTGGGGGTGTATTTCCCCGGCTTCGGTAATTTGCCGTTGATTTGCGAATGGCAACTCGGGCAAGGGATCAACATAACACACCCGATGATTTGGGACGACGACACCGCCACGAGTCTGAACGATACGACGACAGGAACCCGCATTGTGTGCCACCGTGTCCGCAACCGCAACTGCTTTCTCGGTTAACTATCTACTGGGGAGTCACGAAAGTCTTTAGGCCTATGAAAAACCATGCTCACGCAGAGACGCAGAGACGCAGAGCAAACCAAAACAAATTCTTTGAAGGATTTCTCCGCGTCTCTGCGTCTCTGCGTGAGCATTCTTTCTTTGACCCGCAGTTAAATTCGTGACACCCATCCACCGTCCACTCTCCACTCACCACTACTTTGACCACATCCGCTTTGTATCCTGAATGATGTCGCTGATTCCCTTTCCCGCACCGGAGACGCCGACCGATGAACGCAGTTCTGCGCGAATACCTCGCCAAGGGCGTGTTCCTTGGGCTATGGGCGTATCTCGCGCTCATTCAACCCGATTGGACGACGTTCACGCGCATCGTGGTCTGGGGCGTGGTCGGGTTTGTGCTGGGGTACGTTGCCGGGTTCACGCAACAAATTATGCGCGGCTACAAGCCGACGGCGAACCTGCCCGGTTTCGTGTTGCTCGTGCTGTTGGATAGCCCGTACTTCATTTACGTGGGGCTGATCGGCGGCATCGGGTTGGGCATCGGCCTGGAGACGGACCCGCCGGCCGGCCGCGAGTGGCTGGGGTATTGTGGCTTGGGCGGCGCGCTGCTGGGGTTCGGGCTGTTTCAATTGCGTCAAGTGCGCGACTGGTTTTGGCGGTTCGGGTTGGGCGTCGTCGTCGGCGGGATTCTGACGTACCTCGTGATTCATTACATCGACATGGTACCGACGCTCAGTGGCAACGCCGCCCAACGGCAGTTCGGCATTTACCTGCTCATCGGCTTGCCGTTCTTTTACTTGCTGACGTTCTGCGGTGAAGCGGAGGAATCCGAAGTCGAGATCGCCGCCATCTGCGCGGCGGGTGGCATCGGGCTGTTCTCGCTGAAACTCGAATCGGGGTTGCCGGACTACGGCGACAAGATCATCTTCCTGGTGCCGCTGTTGGCCTACTTCATTTACAGCACGAAGTGGCTGCCGGGTTTGCGGATCTTCAAGCACAACCTGCGTGGGTACGGCTACCTGTCGTTGAAACGCTACCGGGAATCGTTGCTCTGCTTCTCGCGGGCTTTGCAACTGGACCGGCGCAACAAACTCGCGGCGGACGGCCTCTGGCAACTGATGCGCAAGGTCGATGTGTCGAAGCTCGACGACGACACGACGAAATTACTGCCAGTCGAATTCTGCCTGAGCATGGCCAGCGATTCACTCATCGGTGGTCGCGCGCCGACCGACGCGGAACGGGAGGAAGCGGTGCGGATGCTCGACGTGGTTCAGAAGCAACGCCCCGCCGCCCAACCCCGGATCGACTACCTGCGGGCCATTGCCCAAACTCATGCCAAGGACTTCGACGGCGCGGCAGAAACGGTGTCACGGCTTCTCAATCCCGAAACGAATTACACGGGTGATGCCCGCAAGACGGTGTTGTTTACCGCTTGGGATTTAGCGTTGCGATTGCATCCGGAACTGGTGAAACGGCTCGGCGTTCAAGAACTTGCCAAACCCGGTCGGCGCATCGAAGCCATCGGCGCGGTCGAACGCCAACTTGCGCAGCTACCCGACGACGCCGTTGCCGTCGAACTCAAGCGCGAACTCTATTCCACCCTCACGGAAGCGGAGTTCATCGGGGCATCGGCCACCACGTCGCCGACTGATTTCAACTACGATTACGTCGAACAACTCGGCCTCGCACTGATCGGTGAAAATGATGTTGTGCAAGTCGATCGCGGCATGGCCTACCTGCGCATCGCCGCACGTGGGTTGCCAGTGCGTGGGCCGATGATCTTCAAGCAACTTGCGGACGTAGCTACGAAACTCGGGCGGACCGAGGAAGCGACGGGTTACTTCGGTCAGATCAAACGGGTCGGCATCCAAGTCGGCCCGACGAAACTGCCCGCCGATCAGCACGCGCTTTACGTCGCCACGTTGAAGAAGCTTTCCGACGATGCCGTGGTGCGGCAGGACTACGCCAGTGCCATCGAAGACATGCGGTTGTACGTCGAAGCAGGCAAGGAGGACGCGAACACGTTGCGGCACCTCGCCGAACTGTACGCCAAACACGGCGACCCGCTGAACGCCCTGCTCATTGCCGAACGCGGTCTGCTGTACGCCAAGACCGACGTGGATTTGCTGCAAAAGAAGGACAGTTACTACTTCTCCGTGGACATCGACCGGGTGCGGGCCGTCAAAGATAAAGTGGCGCCGTGGTTCGACGTGGATTACTGCATCCGCAAAGCGCGGACGGTGTGTGACCAGAAGGAACTCGACCTCGACACACTCGAATGGGGCCTACACCTCGCCCGATTAGCACGAGTCATTAAGCCGGAAAGTCACGCGGCCATGCTCGCCGAAGCCCGGTTATTGTTGCGCAAAGGGGAGCGTGACAACGGGTTGTCACTCCTCGAAGACATCCGCGAACAAAAGCGCGGCAGCGGCGACGAGGAAGACGCTTGGTTCATCGCCACCCGGATTCTTGGCGAAATGTACCTCGATGAACTCGACCGCCCCGACTTGGCCATCCCCTGCTTCAGCGATTACCGCGAGTACCAACGCAGCGGCGCCGACACCCTGTACCAACTCGGCCGCGCCCACGAAGCCAACAAAAACATTCCCGCCGCCATCAAGTCCTACGAACTCGTCACCGCCTACCAAAGCCACCCCCGGTTTTACGACGCCACCGAAGCGGTGCGGCGGCTGAAAGGATGAAAAAAATCCAACCGAGCCACGACCGTCAGGGAGTGGCCCAACCCCCATCCCGCGCTACGTGGCACCCGAACGACGTGCCACCACACCCACTCCGACGGGGTGCGGCTAAAAGCTCTGGGAGTCAAAATTAGAATGTTTACCACAGAGACACAGAGAAATTCGCTGTACCCTTTCGACCCGGGCCATTCCTTGATTGATCTTGGCGGGGATAGTGGGGGTGGGTATTTCGGGCACCTGGATTATTCGTTGCCGGGAGACGCTGATGGCCCCGCTCACGTTGTTCGATGTGCTCGCGGCCCTGCCCGATCCGCGCAGCCCGCACGGGCGGATTCACCCGCTGCCCGCCGTCCTCGGCATGGTCGCCTTGGCTATGCTCATGGGGCGGAAAAGCCTCGCCGGCATCGCCCGATTCGGGCGGCAACACGGCACCCCCCTGGCCCACGCCCTGGGCTTCCGACGGGGCAAAACGCCCACGGTTTCCACGCTGTCTCGTACCTTGCGGCGGTTCGACGCCGACCAGCTTGAAGCGATCCTCGCGCGATGGATTCAAGGCCGCATCGACCCCGCGGCGTTCCAGCAAATCGCCATTGATGGCAAGTCGGTACGCGGCAGTCGGGATGGCGATGTCCCCGGTCAACGCCTGGTCGCGGCGTATGCCCGGCTGTCCAAGCCGTGCTCGCCCAAATCCGCGTCGATGCGAAAACTACCGAGCACAAAGCGGCTCGGGAACTCTTGGGGATCCTGCCCTTGACCGGCAAAATCGTCGTCGGGGATGCGATGTTTTGCCAACGCGACGTGGCCGAAGTCATCGTCGATTCGGGCGGCGATTCCGTGTTCACCGTGA
This sequence comes from Fimbriiglobus sp., assembly GCA_043785105.1. GTDB lineage: Bacteria > Planctomycetota > Planctomycetia > Gemmatales > Gemmataceae > Fimbriiglobus. The sequence continues at coordinate 1,193 of JAYVXO010000178.1, read as the reverse complement.
AGGATAGCCAACCCGGACGGAAGGCGGACATTCAAGCCGCCTTCGGATTTGAGGCCGCCGCCACTTCCCCCTAACGACCTCCCCGACGCAATGCTGTTCGGGACCGGGTGGGACAAGACCCGCAAAGCCCTCGGCATCGAACGCACTTCGCTGGGTTCTTTGAGCGAGGCCGCCAATGTCTTCTATGCTCAATTCGTTGAGCCGATCATCCGCGAACTCGCCAACAAAGCCGTGCCTCGGAGCACCGGACGCGAAGCCGAAGCGCTCCAGGGACTCACCGCCGTTGATGGGAGTATTTTCACCGGGCTGTCGCGGATGGCCTGGGCGTTGTGGCCGGACGACGACCATCGGGGCGTCAAGTTGCACCGGCATTTCGACGTGCCCAAGGGCGTGCCGCGACACGCCACCGTCACCCCGGCGGCGTGCTCCGAGCCGGCGGCATTGATGCGCACGCTCGAACCGAATCGACTGCCCGTGCTCGATCGCGGTTACGCGAGTTACGAGCTGTTCGCGGAGCTGATTGCGGCCAACTCGTCGTTGGTGACCCGCGTCAAGGACACCACCGCGTTCGCGGTAAAAGAAGAACCGTCGACATAGTCTTGTGATTTGATGCGATTTTGAACATATTTATATGTTCGTTAGCAATGATAGGGGACTTCTTGCGACGAATGTTTTCTCGTCTAACCTTCTACGTACCGTTACCACACCAACGTAAAAGTTCAAATAAGCCCTTATTTGGCAAGCGTTTTTAACATGTCAAACAGCCTGTCCGGCCAAAAATATATGTTGAATTCCTAAAAATGGGTTTTTGCGACTAGGCAAATTTATCATTATTTGCATATTCTACCCAGGACCTGTTAAAAAAAAATTCCAAAGATTTTTGTTGAAAAAATTCGGTTTGAGGTCTTCCGCTTTCTTAATAAAATTATTTTTTTTCAGACAAATTTCTTATACCTTCTATTAAAACGATATTCTTTCTATTGCAAAAACGCCGCGTCGTGATGATTTTTGTTTTGAACAACAACAAAAATGAAAGCATTTACTATTAAATTAAAAATCTCTCGAGAGTGTCATCATATTTTCAATAAATAAATCTGATTTCCTTTCGCCTTATTTCCCACCTGCTCATATCCATTCCATCCACCTACTCCTGCATATGAATACACAAATAAAGAGGAAAATCGTCACAATTT